>DASQRX010000026.1:0-38820 GCA_035642635.1 Xanthobacteraceae bacterium | reverse complement strand
ATGCGCAGGCGCGGCGCTTGCGCGCGAATGCCGGCGACGATCTCGCGCAGAAAGCGCGTGCGGTTTTCGAGACACCCGCCATAGGGCCCGGGTCGGTCGACCGCGCTCAGGAACTCATGGCCGAGATAGCCGTGGCAATGTTTGACATCGACAAAATCATAGCCGCAGTGCTCGGCGCGTTTCGCCGCGATCACGTAATCGTCGATCAGGCGCTTGATCTCGTCGTCGCTGATCACCGGCCGGTTCGCCGGATAGCCGAACTTCCGATCGAGCAGCGGATGGTGATAGGCGATGACCGACTCGAATTTGGTATTGTCGTTCGGCTTGCAGAAGCGGCCCGAATGGGTGAGCTGCAGACCGATGATCAGATCGTCCTCGCCGCCGGTCGCTTCCTTGTGCGCGTCGATCACGATCTGGCGCAGCTCGGCGATGTCCTTCTGGCTGTGCTCGGCCATGTAAAGCTGCTTCGGATTGGCGCGCCCGTCGGGCCGCACCGCGCAGGCTTCGCCGCCCCAAATCAGCTTGGCGCCGCTTTGGCCGAACCGCTTCCAGCGCCGCTTGGTGTTCTCCGAAGGCCGGCCGTCGGTCTGGCAGTCCCAGCCTTCCATCGGCTGCACCGCGATACGATGCCCGATGGTCATGCCGTCGAATTCAAGCGGCGAGCCGAGCGGCGAATGCGGCCCGCCCGAAACGATATCGTCGCAGGGCATATCGAGCCCCAGCGACTGCACGTAGCTGCGAAAGCCGGACACGCCGTCGAACGAGCCCGCCTTGGGATAATCGCCGAATTTCATGTTCCCTCCGTTCGACTGCCGGGCGGTTAGCCCAGCGCTCTTATTGCGCTTTCACATAAGACGTAATGACCTCGACGGCGTGCGCGCGCCGCGTTTTGCGTTCGGTGAAGCTTTCGAGCCGACGCCCGAAGGCCGCCGACAGCGTCGCCGAATTGGAGAAATAGAAATAGCTCAGCGCCGACATCGAGACGTAGAGCTGAAACGGGTCGATGCCGGGCCGGATCACGCCCTTCTTCTCGCCGGCGTCGAGAACCTTGCAGATCATGTCGACGAGCGACATGTGCATATCGCGCAGCCGCCGCGAACGCTTGAGATATTTGCCGCCCTGCAAGTTCTCCGCGGCGAGAAGCGGAATGATGCGCGGATTTTCCTCGTAATAGTCGAACTTGAATTCGACGAGTTTCTGGATCGCCTCAAGCGGCTCGAGATGCGTGAGATTGAGCTCTTTCTCGCGCTCGCGCATCGCCCCATAGGCGCGCTCGAGCACCGCCACATAGAGATCGTCCTTCGAGCCGAAATAGTAATAGAGCATCCGTTTGTTGGCGCAGGATTCCTCGGCAATGACATCGACCCGCGCGCCGGCGAGGCCTTTGGCGGCAAATTCGATCTCGGCGGCGTCGAGGAGCGCGCGCCGCGTGCGTTCGGCGTCCCGTATCGGTTCGAGCTTGGCCTTGGCTTTCGCCGCTGCCGTCCCTCGTTTGGTCCTTGGTGTCGCCGCGACCGGCATTATTGGATGCCCCTTAGGCCGCGCCATGGAGGCGCAAGACAGTGGTCATACGTGCTGAGGCCATGTCCGGATCGC
This sequence comes from Xanthobacteraceae bacterium, assembly GCA_035642635.1. GTDB lineage: Bacteria > Pseudomonadota > Alphaproteobacteria > Rhizobiales > Xanthobacteraceae > BOG-931. Next base: position 37,224 of record DASQRX010000026.1, on the reverse strand, counting down.
CGATCAGGCCGGCGGCATCCGCGAGCTTGAACGCTTCGACGAGATGCAATAGCGATCGCGCACTCTCTTGGCCGCCCACCATTACGAAATGAGATTGATGCCCGTTGAGATAAGCGAGGAAAACGAGCCCGGTCTTATAAAATCGGGTCGGCGTCTTGAAGAGATGCCGCGCCAACGGAACGGTTGGTTCGAGAATCTTCCAGTACTCGTCCTTGTCGCCGCGACCATGCGCATCGAGCGCCGCGGACGCCGCCGGCGCGATGACATCGAAGATCCCGAGCAGCGCGTGCGAAAAACCTTGCGCATCGCCCGCGATCAATTCCGGGAAATTGAAATCGTCGCCCGTATAGGTGAGCACGCCCTGCGGCAAACGGCGCCGCAGCCGGATTTCCTTATCCTTGTCGAGCAAGGAGAGCTTGATGCCGTCGACTTTGTCGGCGTGATCGCCGACGATGTCGAGGCACACGCCCATCGCAGCCTCGTGATTGGCACAGCCCCAATAGCCGGCGAGCGCGGGATCGAACATCTCGCCGAGCCAATGAATGATCAAGGGCTCCCGAACCTGCTCCAAGATGCGGTCGTAGACTTTGGCATAATCGTCGGGAGACTTGGCGGCAGCGACGAGAGCGCGGCTCGCCATCAAGACAATACGGCCGCCGCACGCCTCGACGGCTTCGATCTGCTCCTCATAGGCGCGGATCACGTCGTCAATCGTGACCGCGGGAGAAGGCGCAAGCTGATCGGTGCCGACGCCCGAGAACACCACCGCTCCCGGAACATCGCGGGCCGCCGCGACCGAGCGCTGGATCAGTTCAAGCGCATTGTTCCAGTCGAGCCCCATGCCGCGCTGGGCGGTATCCATGGCTTCGGCGACACCAAGCCCGAGCGACCACAGATAGCGGCGAAATTCGATGGTCGCGTCCCAGTCGATCGCCGGCGTCACCCAAGGGTCGACATCGGCCAGCGGATCGGCCACAACGTGCGCCGCCGCGAGCGCAATGCGGTCGAAGCTATGGCCCCCATTGCCGTTCCGTGCCCCATTCCACGCCTGCGCCCCCTGCATGCGATAGCGCTCGAGCCGGCCGTCCACGCTGGGCAAATCAATGAGCGGCATCATCAAAAAAGACGCTTGCATTAGCTAATTATCTAGTTAGTTATATCGCCGCAATGCCGGTTCTGTCAACGAAACTGATGGGAATTCCCTAGCACTATGAGCACGATCCACAGCGAACACGTCACCTCGGTCAGGCATTGGACGGACAGCCTTTTCAGCTTCACCACCACGCGAGATTCCGGCTTCCGCTTTCAGAACGGCCAGTTCGCCATGATCGGGCTCGAAGTGGCCGGCCGGCCGCTGTTGCGCGCCTATAGCCTGGCCAGCGCGAATTACGAGGAGAACCTCGAATTCTTTTCGATCAAGGTGCCGGACGGGCCGCTGACGTCGCGGCTTCAGCATCTAAAAATCGGCGACCGTATTCTCGTCAATGGCAAGCCGACCGGCACGCTGATCCTCGATAACCTCATGCCGGGACGTCATTTGTATCTGATGTCGACTGGCACCGGCCTGACGCCGTTCCTGAGCATCATCAAGGATCCGGAGACTTATGAGCGCTACCAGAGAGTCGTGCTCGTGCATGGCTGCCGCCAGGTCGCCGAGCTTGCCTACGGGGATTTCATCACCCGGGAGCTGCCGAAGCACGAATTGATCGGCGAGATGATCGCGGAAAAACTGATCTATTTTCCGACCGTGACGCGCGAACCGTTCCGCAACCGCGGGCGGCTGACCGACCTGATCACATCCAACACGCTGTTCGACGAAATCGGCCTTCCCCTTCTCGACGCGGATCAGGATCGCGTGATGATGTGCGGCAGCACCACCATGTTGCGCGACCTCGTCGCCATCGTGCGCGAATTGGGCTTCGAGGAAGGCAATCACAGCGCACCCGGCCAATATGTCATCGAGAAGGCCTTCGTCGAGAAGTAATCGACGTCTATTCCTGGTGGCGGGCCGCGCGCCACGGCAGACGTTCTGACCTCTCAACGAAAACCCAGCCGCCGATGCCGAGTGCTGAGGGAAAGTGCGCCAGTACAAATCCATCGCGGTGAACAAATGCGACGCCGCCGCGTCGTAAGCTGTCGCACAGCACCGGGATCGAGCGCACCGCGATGGCGTAGAGACCGATGAAAGGCAATGACGGGATCGCAAGGTCCGTCGCCAGCCGCGACAGTGCTTCTGCCGTGACCAGTTGGACGCCGCCGCGATCGAGGCGAATTGCTTTTCCGGCGGTATTACTCGCCGCCAGCCTGCCGAGAAAGCGCGCGAGGCGATCGGCCGCCTCGTCGACATTCGCGGTTGCGATCACGACATCGATCAGCCCCACCGCGCCGTTCGGGTGCGACAGCCAGCGCGGCTGCCAGACGGCCGCTTCCGTATGATGCGTCAGAATCTGAATTCGCCCTTCCGCCATCTGGCCGGGCTCGACGCGCGCGACGCTGAATTTGGCCATGTCCGGACCGGTTTCGGTGTCGACCGGGCGCTCCATATGCACGAGCGGACGCACGCGAAAGCCGGATGACTCAAGCCGGCGATGCGCCGCACCCGCGTCGCCCACCGAGAATGCGGCGAGATGAACGCCGGCATAGCGCGACATCGCGCTATCAAGCTCGCGGCCAAGCGCGGTATCCGCCGTCTTGTAGAGAACTTCGATATAGCCGTGACGAAGCATGCCCGTCACGTTGCCGGTCCCGCTCAAAACCACGCCGCCTTTGCCCGAAGCACCCACTTGGGGATTGACCTGGACCGAGCGCGGCGTCGCGGTAAAGCCTGCACTTACCAGCGCAGCACTCGCGGCATCGGGATCGGCCGCGAAATGCCCGACATGATCGAGAAAAATCTCCTCGCCCGCCGGAAGCTGGCGATCGATGTCATCGCCGTGCGCGCGCATGGCCATTCAATCCGCGGCGATCATCGGGATGATCTTTCGGCGTTGACGCGTTGCTCGGCCAGCTTGTGCAAGGCGGCGCGATCGATCTTGTTGGTCGAAGCGAGCGGCAGCTTGTCGAGGAACCAAACAAAACGCGGATGCTGGTAGGCCGGCGCATTGGCGAGCGCGTAGCGCTTGATCTCCTCGGCGGTAGGGTGCCGGGCGGCCTTGGCGATAATGAAGGCCACCGGCTTCTGCCCTTTGATGTCGTCGTCGATTGGAACGACCGCGGCCTGGCTGACGTCGGCATGCATCTCCAGCATGCGCTCGACGTCTCCAGGATAGATGTTCTCGCCGCCGGAATTGAACATGTCGTCGGTGCGGCTGACAAAATAATGAAAGCCGTCGGCATCGCGGCGGAACACGTCGCCGGTGTGATAAAAGCCGTCGGCTCCGACAGGCGAGGCGACGTCCGGGCGATTGTGATAGCCGACCATGACGGCGGGGCACTTCATCTCCAGCCTGCCGTGGTCGGCATTGTTATTGCCGCCGTCGACCAGCCGTAGCTGCACTTTCGGATGCGGATAGCCGACGGACATGTCCGGCACCGGCAGTGCCTTCAGATGCGGCCCGAACACGACCGGTCCCGCCTCGGTGGTGCCATAGGCATTGGTGACGGCCGCTTGCGGCAGCGTGTGCTTCAGCGATGACATCAGGCTTTGACTGACCGGCGCCGAGCCCATGCGGACGAATTGCACGCTCGACAGATCGGTTCCAGCCAACAATTCGGTCTCGCGCAGCATCATGGCGATCATCGGCGGTACCGCCGTCAGCCAGGTGCAGCGATATTTTTCGATTGCCGCGATATAGGCCCGCGCGGTGAAATTGGGCAGGAGAACGATGGTGCTGCCGGCAGCGGTCGCAAGCTGCGCCAGCGCCAGCGCGTTCATATGGTAGAGCGGCGCCGCGATCAGATAGCGCTGCTGCGACAGATCCTGGCCGGCAAGCCGCGTCTCCACAACCCACAGATGACTTTGATGCGACAGCACGACGCCCTTGGGAATGCCGGTCGAGCCTGACGTGTAGAGAAACATTGCCGGTTCGTCGGTATCCGGCGTCACCGCGCTGAATAGTCCGGGATCGAGGAATTTGTCGAAACCCCGCGCGCCCGCAGCGCCGAAGCAAACGCCGGGCACGCCCGCGGGACAATCCGCGCGCCGCCCATTGTCGCAGAACACGAGCTTGGCGCCGGCGTCACCAACGACGAAATCGATCGTCTTCTTCGGAAACTTGAAATTGACCGGAACCGCCACCAAGCCGGCGCGCATGATGCCGAAACACGTCGCGATAAACTCGGTGCGATTAGCCGACAGAATGGCGATGCGGTCGCCACGCTTGAATCCGTCGCGGAGCAGCGCCCGTGCGACGCCATTGGCCATGTCGTCGACGGCGGCGTAGCTGAATTCGCGCGGCCGGCCGCCCTCCCCGCCCAGATCGATCACCGCGATCTGCGACAGATCGCGGTCACGGCTGATCAATTGCCCGAGATTCTGAAAGGAGAACTTCTCGACAATGGACATGGCATTTCACTCTACCGCGGCTACGCCTTCGGCGGTGCGTTGAAATATGTGCCGCGCCCGCTCGCAAGCAATTTGCCTTGCGCATCGAAAATGAACGCTTCCGACGACGAAAACTGGCTGCCTATGCGCACGATCTTACCGCGGCAGGTGAGATCGCCCGGCATGGCCGCGCTGTGATAGTCGACCCGTAGGTCGATGGTCGGCACCGGCCGGCCGACCTTTTTCAGCATCGCCCAGTCCGCGGTGAGATCGACCAAGGCGGCCAGCACGCCGCCGTGGGTATAGCGCATTTCTGAGTTGACCACCCACTCTTCGCGCCATTTAGCGGTGAGCTCGATGCCGTCGTCGTGAAGCGCGGTGACCTTGAGCCCGAGCCATTGGTGATACGGCGCCCGCGTGATCATCGCCTGCGCCTGTTCGAGTGTGATGTCTCGTTTAGATTCTTGTTTGGATTCTTGGCTCATGCGCTCACCGTTCACGGCGCCACGATGACTTTACCGATGACTTCGCGATCCTGGATCAAGCGCAGGCCTTCGACCGCCTGATCGAGCGGCAGCACCTTGTCGATCACGGGCTTCATCTTGCCGGCCTGGATCAGCGCCATCAGGCCCTTGAGATCTTCGTCGTAGAAACTGTTCGAGCCCTGAATGTTGATCTCAAAGCTCCAGACATAGCGCAAGTCCTCCTTCGGATCGTGCCCAGCGGACGCGCCGCACACCAGGAGCTTGCCGCCGCGCTTGATGCAGCGCAGCGACGGCACCCAGGTTTCGCCGCCGGTGAAATTGACGACGACGTCGACGCCGCCCTCATAGGAACGGCGCTGCGGCTTGCCGTATTTCTCGACCGCCCATTTCGACCAATCGACCTTGGTGTAGTCGACGACTTCGTCGGCGCCCATGTCCTTCAGGCGCTGCAGCTTGTGCTCGCTTGACGCGCAGGCGATGACTTCGGCGCCGAGAAGCTTGCCGATCATGACGCAGCCGGTGCCTACGCCGCCTGAGGCGCCGAGCACCAGAACCTTGTCGCCCTTTTTCACGGTGTTGTGGGTGATGAGCATGCGGTGCGCGGTGCCGTAAGCCACCGGCAGCGAGGCGGCTTGCGCGAAATCGACGCCGTCCGGCATGGCGACAAGCTGATCGGCCGCGACCAAACAATATTCGGCCATGCCGCCGTCGAGCATTTCGCCCATCAATCCCTTCTTTTTGTTGACGGGATTGACCAACACGCGATCGCCGGCCTTCCAGTTGGCGACACCCTCGCCGACCTCGGCGATTTCGCCCGCCATATCGAGGCCGATGATCACCGGCAGCGGCACCTCGATGCCGGGCATTCCCTTGACGGTGAACAGGTCATGAAAGTTGAAGGAGGACGCCCGCACCCGGATCACGACATGAGCGCCGGTCGCCTGCGGGACCGGATAATCGTCGACGAGCTTGAGCTCATCGAGCCCGCCATGCGCCTTCAGGACCAGAGCTTTCATCGTCTTTGCCACCAGAGAACCTCTCCTCTTTGCCTGTTCAGATGGACAGGGGCGTAAGCAGCATGCCGCAATGCTTGGCGCAAGAAGAAAGCTTGGCGCAAGAAGAAAGCTGTGCGGCTTGTGCCGCGCTGACCGGCGTTGCGATCAAGTGGTTGTTTCCGCTGCTCGGCACCTTATACGTAACTCGGCCGCCCGCCGCACAAAGGACCACGCATGAACGAAGATTTCCGCCAATTTCTCGATCGCCTGCGACAATCGAGCGAGCTCGTCGACCTGCACCAGCCGGTCGACATCCGCCATATCGCGACGCTGGTGGACCAGGCGAAGACGGCGTTATTTTTCCATAAAGTCATTGGCTACGACATGCCGGTGGTCTCCGGCATCATCCGCACGCAGGAGCGAGCGATGATGTCGATGCACGCCGAGAATTACCGCGAAATCGAAGACAAGCTGCAGCAGGCCATCGACAAGCCGATCGCGCCCAGGACAGTCAAAAAATCGCCGGCCGACGAGGTCTTCCTCACCGGCGACGATGTCGATCTCTACAAGCTGCCGATCCCGATGTCGTCGATCTACGACGGCGGGCCGATGATCACCGCCGGCATCGTGATCGCGCGCGATCCCGAATTCGGCCTCAATAGCGGCATCTACCGCTTCATAGTCAAAGAGAGGAACCTCACCGGCATCGACATCGTCACGCCGAACAATATGCGGATGTTCGCGCGGCGGGCGTTTGAGCGCAACGAACCGTTGCCGATCTCGATTTCCATCGGCACGCATCCGATCGAAATCGCCGGCGCCGGCTATCGGGCGCCGCTCGGTGTTGATGAGATAGCAATTTCCGGGGGGCTGCGCGGTGAGCCGGTCGAGCTCGCGCAATGTCGCACCATCGATCTGCCTTGCATCGCCGATGCCGAGATCGTGCTGGAGGCGGAAATCCTGCCGACTGGCTGGACCTTCCCTGAAGGCCGCTTCGGCGAATTCACTCGCCTCATGGGCGGGCTGCACTGGAATCCGCTGGTTCGCGTCAAAGCCATCGCGATGAAAAAAGATGCGATCTATTACAATCTACACATGCCGTGGGAGAACACCTGGCTCGCGGCGCCGACCCGCTATGCCGCGATCCGCCAGGCGCTGAAAACCGCGGGCGTCGCCGTCAAGGACATCAACGTAACGCTCGGTGGCTGCGCCTTCTGGCACGCGGTGATTTCCATCAAGAAACAGCCGGGCGAAGGCAAGAACGCGCTCCTTGCGGCGCTGTCGGTCATGGACTTAAAGCATGTCGTTGTCGTCGACGACGATATCGACGTGTTCGATCCGACCGACGTCGAATGGGCGATCGCAACGCGCGTCCAGGGCGACCGCGACATTATGATTGTCGGCAACGCCCGGGCGAAGCCGCTCGATCCCAGCCTGCCGCAAGGCTTTGGCGTCGCCCCGACCGGCGCCAAGGTCGGCATCGACGCGACGATCCCAGAAGGCATTCCTTTGGAACACTACGAGCGCATCACCTATGCCTACGCCGACAGCGCGCATATCGACGACTATGTGAACGGCAAGGCGGACGCGGCTGGCAATGGCGGCGACAACATCACGGTGCGAAACCTGGCCGTGGAAATCCTCGCCGCTATCGAGAAAGAGCCGTTGTACTACACCGACATCGCCGAGCGCTTCGCGTCGTATAATTTCACGATGGTGGCGCGCGCGCTCGGCTATCTGCATTCGACCGAACGCCTGTGGCAGGACCTGCGCGGCCGCATGTGCGTGCGCGGCTCTAAATTCGCCGCGGTGCCGCCCAAGAAATAAAAGAACAAGCCGGGCGGCGCGCGAAGGAGCGCGTTGCGAAGGAACTTTTGTGTCCCACCGCACGGCGCGATGATGCGCCGTGCAGCGGCCAGCAAAGCCTAATTTCCGCGACGGTGCGGCAGAATACCGAGAATGCGCACCGCGCGAGCGGCGCCCGCCGAGCTTTTGGCAGGCCTCAGCTGCTCTTCAATAACGCGCCCAGATAAGCCGCTGCCGCGTTGCCCTTGAGCGCCCGCCGCCAGACGTCCTCGACCAAATTTTGGTGCAGCGATACCGCCTCGGGAGCCGACGTGATCATCGCCACACCGACATGGATGTTCGGCTGCTCGCCGAGACGAAACGGGCTTAGCACCAGGACCGAGCGGTCCGGCTGGCGATAGATGTGGAAGCCCGAATGCGGCAGCGTATCGGTGACGATGCCGATCTGCGTCCCGATCGGCTGCTCCTCGATGATCTTGGCGAAATACTCGACCTCGGCGCGCGCCAAGAGCCGCCTCTCGCGCGCAACCGCTTCGGAAAGCTTTGCCGTTCCGACAAAGCCGTCGCGCAGAAAGCGGCCGATTTCGTTCGCTGAAATCAAATTGACGATGCCGGGCCGCCGGCGCCGGAACATCTCCTTGCGTTCGTGCAGGATGGCGATGATTTTCGGGATATCCGACAGCGCGCGCTCGTTATTTCCATCGCTGCCGATGAGGCTTTCCTTGAGGACCTGTTCCAGAATTGCTTCGAACTTATCGGAGGCGAGCAGCGACGAAATCGGCCCGGCCAAGACCGATATATGGTCCGCGGTTTCTTCGATTTGCCGCATGCGCTCGAAGTAGACGACGGCCGAGGGGACGTATTCGATCCCGACCCCAAGCAGCGTCGGGATCGACACGTTGAGCATTTCGGCGAGGCGCTCGAGCGTTTCGATCTTGGCGAGCTCGCCCTTCTCAAAGCGGTAAAGCGCGGTGCGCGAAATGCCAAGACGGCGCGCGATCTCGTCCGCACTCAATCCGGAGCCGAGGCGAAAGGCGCGGAGCCGATCGCCGATCTCGTCGTAGCGGAATGGAGGAGACGCAGATGCCATCGGGACTCCCGGTACCCCGCCTCGGAGCTGCCGTGGAATGCCCAGAGCGGCCGGCGAAGAGTCATTTCACGGATAATATCTTTCAGAACACGCCCGAATCACTCGCACATTGTCAAAAAAAATACAATTTCCAACAACGATCTAACACCGATCTCGTCTGTCGGTACCGAACTCGCGTGGCGTGCGGAGTTTTGCTCACAAGGAATCCGACCGCCGGCCGAACCAAGCTGCGATTTGTCGGAAGATGACGCGCAGCAGCAAAGAAAAGCCGGAGATCGGCTTGGCTGCGGGCGGAGTAGCGGGCGGCACTCCGGTTTGCGCCGGGCCTGCTGGAGCGGATACTGCAGACGACGCCGGCTGCGGCGCAAGCTGGGCGCGAAGATTATCGGCGAATTGCTGGATGATTTGCGCTGCGGTCGCCTGGATCATGCCGACGCCGCGGCCGTATTGTGCGACCGCGCCGGACAAAGTGAGATCGGTGTGGATCAACACGATCGATCCGGCGCCCCTCGGCTCGACCCTGAAAGTCGCTGTGACATTGGCGGCACCGCGGCCTTTGCCGTCGCTGCCTTGCGCTTTCACCCGCGCGCTGTGTTTGGCGTTGTCGATGTCCTCGAGTTGAATTTTGCCGGCGAAGACCAACGCGACCGGACCGAGCCGGACCGCGATCTTTCCTTTGTAGTTCTGCGCGTCGGCGATTTCGGTGAGTTCGGCGCCGGGCATGCACGGCGCGATGCCGCGAACGTCCATCAATACCGGCCAAGCCTGATCCGGCGACAGCGGGATCTCGAAAGAGTTGTCAAATTCCATTCCAGATTGCCCCAAGACTTCGAGTGGACTTGACGCTAGCCACCGCCTGTACAAAAATCAATCCGATTGTTCTTTTTTATTACATGACGTTATTTTTCGCGTTTATGGCCTAGAGCGATTTATATTTTCGTAATCTGTAATAACTAGTTGCGCATAGTCCACCTTCGAACTGGCTACGTGCAAATATTGGAACCGGGCGCGCCGATTGCTAAGATATGCCGATGGCAAAAAGAGCAAAGCAGGGCGCGGACATCGAGGAATGACGTCGGAATCGGATCGCGACAAGACTCTCGCCGAGCGAACCAAAACCGGCTTGAACAACTTGGTCGGGGCCGCCTCGCGCTACTATCAAGCCGGCCGGCTTGAAGATGCCGAGGCGGCCTATCGATCCGCTTTGGCGCTAGCGCCCAGCGACACCGCCATTACCCATAATCTCGGCGTCATCGCCGCTGCGCTTGGCAGGCAGCAAAATGCCATTGCGTTGTTCGACGACGTGATCGCCCGCCAGCCGCGCTACGTCTCGGCACATTACAATCGGGCGCTCGCGCTGCTGGCGCTGGGCCAATCGCGGGCGGCCATCGAAGGCTTGAGCCGCACCTGCGCGTTCGAGCCCGAACATTACAGCGCTCATCGCGCCTTGGGTTTCTTATGGTTGGCGGAAGGCCAAAGAGGCCGCGCGCTTGATCATTTTGCCCGCACCTACGAACTGCGGCGCGGCGAGGACCGCTCGGACCTGGCGGCGAAATCATTGACGCAGGCGACGCGCGGCAAGCTTTTGCACGACGCTGAACAATTTCATTACCTCGCCGAACGCGCCCGTGACCCAGAGCGCTTCAATGCTCTGGCGCGCGCTTACGGCGAGGTGGCGCAAGGAATCCGAGAACAACTGGAGCAACTGTCCGATCGGCAGATCGAGCGGCTTGGCAATGACTACAACGGTCCGATCAACATCCGTGGCGCGCCGGAGCTCACCGGGCGCGCGGTGAGCGAGCGGTCCGATCTTGGCGTTCTGATGCGCGGCTTTCGCGGCGGCCGGACCGGCGCGATTTATTTTGACGACCTGCTCACACCCGAAGCGCTGCGGCGGCTGCAATCTTATTTGCTCGAAAGCACGATCTGGCATGACTTCAGCCATATCGGCGGCTTCGTCGCCTCCTATCTCGAGGACGGCCTAGCCTGCCCGCTGATCCTGCAGATTGCGGACGAGATTCGCGGCACGTTCCCAGAGTTGTTGGCCGAGCACCCGCTATCACAGGCCTGGGCGTTCAAGGGGCTTTGGACCACGTCCGCGATCGACGTCCACGCCGACGATGCGGCGATCAGCGTGAATTTCTGGGTGAGCCCGACCGAAGCCAATCTCAACCCCGGCCAAGGCGGCCTTGTCGTCGGTCTCGTCCCGCCGCCGGAGGATTGGGACATCAGCGGCTATGCGGCCGACCAGGAACGGGTTGTCGTATTTTTGGAACAAAACGCCCATGACACGCTGCGAGTGCCCTATCGGGAGAACCGCGCCGTGCTCTTTGAATCGCGGCTTTTTCACAAATCCGACGCGCCTGAATTCGCTCCGGGATACAAAAATCACCGCATAAACCTAACCTTTCTTTATGGCCGGCACGGCGCGCCACAGCGTCAGGCATAGCGGTGACCGGCCATCTGGCCCGCTGGAAACGCACCATACCAAAATTGACACAGTCCGCTCGCGGCACTATGAAGAAAAGCGCTATGGAGCGGATACCGCTCGTCGACCACGGGCAAAATTGAGGCGCCATGCCGACCGGACCAAACAGGAAATACACAAACTCAGCGCTTCGGGCTGGCGACAGGGATAGCTACCCGCAGCGCGTTGTCGGCGAGTTCATCGGGACGGTCGTTACCAACGACTTCGTCAACGACGAATACAAGCACCTTGTGATGAACGTCCATGAGCACGCGCTGAAAGCCTATGGGGGGCAGATGTTTCATCTGTTGTGCCCCTCGCCCGACGGCGCGGAGGTGTGGATGCGGCGGCCGATGAGCGTTTATCGGGTGAACAAAGCGGCGGGTCAGATTGAATTTCTCTACAAGATCGAAGGCCGCGGCACCCAAGGCATGGGGACATTGCGCGCCGGCGATGATTTCAACATCGCCGGCCCCCTCGGCACAGGCTTCAAGCTGCAACCAGATTGGAAGAACATCGTGGTGCTCGGCCGCGGCGTCGGCCTGGCGACACTGGCGCCGCTGTCCCAGCTTGCCGCCGATTATGGCGTTGGCGTCACCGCCATCCTCAGCGCACGCAATCCCAAAGTTGTGATGTCGAAGGATCTATTCGAAAATCTCGGCGCCCGTACGGTGACTGTCGTCGACAGTGACAACAGCAGCGCCGTCGAGAATGTCGGGAACATCATCGAAGGGCTTGTGGCCGACAACAAAGCCGACGCGTTCTTCACCTGCGGCTCGAACCGCCTGTTGAAACTGATGAAACAGCTTGGCAAGAAACACAACATTCCGGGCCAGGTCGCCATGGAACAGATCATGGTATGCGGTTTCGGCGCTTGCTACGTTTGCATGCGCACGTTCGAGGTGAACGGCGTGCGCGTGCTGCGGCGCGTCTGCCGGGACGGTCCGGTGTTCAATATGCAGGAGGCCGTGGGATGGTAGATCTTTCGGTCAAGATCGGCGACATCACGCTGCAAAATCCGGTGACGCCCGCCTCCGGCGCGTTTTCCTGGGAATACAACGAGGTCATCGATCTCAACCGCCTCGGCGGCTTGGTGGCGAAGACCATCTGCCGCGAGCCGCGCTTGGGCAATCCGACGCCGCGCATGGCCGAGACCGAAGGCGGCATCATTCAATCGATCGGGCTGCCCGGCAAGGGCATCGACTATTTCATCGCGCATATCGTCCCCGAATATGCGCGGTTTGAGCCGCCACTCATCGCCAGCGTTTCCTCGGAAACCATCGAGGACTTCGCCGCGCTGGCGGAGGAATTGAGCGTGCCCGATGTGAACGTGATCGAAGCCAATATTTCGTGCCCGACCCGCAACGCGACCGGCGGCAATTTCGCGATGCACGAGGACTATACCCGGGACTGCATCAAGGCGATCCGGGCCAAGACCAACAAACCGCTATGGGTGAAGCTGTCGCCCAATGCCGGCGACATCGTTTCGATCGCCCGAGCCGCCGAGGCAGCGGGCGCCGATGCGGTCGTGATCGCCAATACGTTTTTGTCGCTGAAGATCAGAACCGACAATTTCCGTCCGGCGCTCGGCAACAAATTCGGCGGCCTGGTCTCGCCGGCCTTGAAGCCTATCGTGTTGCGGATGGTGTATCAGGTCGCCAAAGCCGTCAAAATTCCGATCATCGGCATCGGCGGCGTGACCAAAGCCGAGGATGTCGTGGAATATATGCTCGCCGGTGCGAGCGCCGTCGGCGTCGGCTACGCGGGATTCCGCAATCCGACGGCTTTGATCACGATCATTGAAGATCTCGAGGCGTGGTGCGACGAGCGCGGCATCAAGAAGGTTTCCGAACTGATCGGCGCCGTGCGCGATCAGGACATGGAGACCGATCCGCTCGTTGCCGCATCCTCCGGGGTCTAAGCACGCGCGGCGCGCTGCGGCGGGACATAGGCATCGATCGCAGCTTTCAGCCATTGCGGCTTGATCGGAAGCGCCGTTATGGTCGCGATATCGCCCAATGCGTCGTCGACCGCCGACGCGATCGCGGCGCCAACGCCGGCGATGCCGCCCTCGCCGGCGCCTTTGATGCCGAGCGGATTCGTCGTGCTTGGCGCGTCCTCGGCGATCAGAACGTCGATCTTCGGGATCTCGCGCGCCGTCGGTATCAGGTAATCCGCGAATGTCACCGACAACGGCTGGCCGCGCTCGTCGTATTGGAATTCCTCGAACATCGCGCCGCCGAGCCCCTGGACGAAACCGCCGACCAGCTGGCTGCGCACCAGAACCGGATTGATGGCGCGGCCGACATCGAAAGCAATCAGCATCTTCTCGATAGTCACGGCGCCGGTGCCGCGATCGATCGTCACCAGGGCGATCTGCACGCCGTAAGGGTAAGTCATATGCGCGGTGTTGAACCAGCCGTCCGCGGCAAGGCCCGGATCGCGTTCGCCGCGCGTCTTTGATAATGGGCGCAGGTGGCCCGCGATATCGCCGAGCCCGATCAGAGGCGCGTCCGGTGATTCACCGCGCACGATATGGCCGTCGATGATGGCAAGACGGCCGGGCTCGGTCTGCAGAAGTTGCGACGCCATGTCCAGCGCCTTGGCGCGGACCTTTTCGGCGGCGATCGCCGTGGCGTTGCCGGTCATCACCGTGGCGCGGGTGGCGTGCGCGCCGATGCCGAATTCGATGCGGTCGGTTTGACCGTGGATCACCCGCACGCGGCGATAATCGACGCCGAGCTTCTCGGCACAGATTTGCGCGATCACTGTTTCAAAACCCTGTCCGACCGAAGCGCCGCCGGTGATGACCTCGACGTCGCCGGTGTCGTGCACATGGATGCGCACGCCGTCGGTCGGGCCGAGCCCGCTCTTCTCGACATACATGGCCAAGCCCAAGCCGATGAGTTCGCCTTTCTTGCGACGCTCATTGACTTCGCTCTCGAGCTTGTTCCATCCAGAGCGCAGCAAGGCCTTGTCGAGCAATCCGGGATAGTCGCCGGAATCCAATACGACTTCGTCGCCGAGTGCGGTGAGCGGGCGCTCATGCGGCATGTCGGCCGGCTGCAGCAGGTTGCGGCGGCGCACTTCGATGCGCGACAGGCCGAGCCGCTTGGCGATAGCATCCATCAGGCGTTCGCGCACGAAATTCGTCTCGTAGCGGCCCGGCGCCCGATAGGTCGCCGCCGGCGTCTTGTTGGTGAGCCGGAAGTGACATCGGACGCGGTAAGCCGGCAGGCGATAAGGCCCCGGCAGGATGCCGCACGCCGTCTCGGCGATGCGCGTGCCGTGGGTGCGGATATAGGCGCCTTGATCGTGGAAAAAACGATCGTCGATGCCGAGAAGCAGGCCTTCCGAGTCGAGCGCGGCGCGAATGATATGCCGCTGCTGCCGCGAATGATTGGCGGCAATCATGTGCTCGCGGCGATCTTCCAGCCATTTCACCGGCCGGCGAAAGCGCATCGCGGCGATTAGAACCAAAATGTCTTCCGGATAGATTTCGCCGCGCACCCCAAAGCCGCCGCCGACATGGCCTTCGTAGCAATGAACGGCGGCCGTGCTCAGCCCGAACATCCGCGCCAGAGATTCGCGATTCTTGTGCGGCACCTTGGCCGCGCCGTGAAGTTCGAGGACATCGCGCGCCGCATCGTAACGGCCGATGGCGCCGCGTGTTTCCAGCGGTACGCCGGAGTGGCGGCCGATCTCGACATCTACTTCGACGATGTGCGCGGCATTGCGGAAGATATTGTCGACATCACCATAGCCTTGCCGGCATATCGTCGGTTCGGTGGTGAGACCATGGGCGAAATCAGTAACGGGCGCCGCCGCGTCGATGACGGCCGGCAATTCATCAACCTCGATGGTGACGAGGTCGGCGGCGTCCTCCGCGATATAAGGATCGGTCGCGAACACCGCAGCAATAGGCTCGCCGACATAGCGCACGCAGTCGCGCGCCAAGACCGGCTGACGGAACGGCGCGAGCTTTTCGATCGGCCCTTCGCGGAAATCGATCGGCGGCAGATTCTCAATGTCGCGTGCGGTCCAGACCGCGACAACGCCACGGAGCGCGCTTGCCGCCGTAACGTCGACGTTTTTCAAGGTGCCATGCGCATGTGCCGAGCGCACGACGCGCAAGTGAAGCTGGCGCGGGAAATTCATATCGGCGGCGAATTGGCCGCGGCCGGTGACCAGCGGCATGTCCTCAAGCCGCGGCACCGAGGCGCCAATGCCGGTGTTTTTGCTGTCCTTGACGCCCACTTTCATTTGCGCGCGCTCATCCGTGTGGCGGCGGCCTTCACGGCTTTGACGATGTTCTCGTAGCCGGTGCAACGGCACAAATTCGACGACAACACGTCAAGCAGTTCGTCGTCGCCGACATCAGGCTTCTGTTCGAGAAGCCCCGCGGCCAGCATCAGAAAACCCGGCGTGCAAAATCCGCATTGCAATGCGTGATGCTCGATAAAGGCCTCCTGGAGCGGGTGCAATATCGCGCCATGCTGCAAGCCCTCGACCGTTCTGATCTTCTTCTTGTTGAGCTGGATAGCGAACATCAGACACGACAGCACCGGCGCGCCGTCAACCAGGACCGTACAGGCGCCGCAAACGCCGTGTTCGCAACCGAGATGCGTGCCGGTGAGACCGCAATCGTCGCGGATGACGTCGGCCAGGGTACGCCGCGGTTCGACCGTGACGTCATGCACGGCATCGTTGATGTCGAGAACTATGCCGACTTTGTCCATCAGGAGGCGCTCGCGAGGGCTCTTGCCACGAGCGTGCGGACGAGAGCGCGGCGATATTCGGCTGAATTGTTGTTATCGTCGAGCGGCTCGATCGCGCCGGCTGCTGCCTCGCTTGCTGCCGCGAACACGGCCGGCTTCGGCTCCTGTCCGTTCAAGATCGCTTCCGCGGCAGAGATGCGCCGCGGCGTTGCCTCCGCACCGCCCAATCCGATGCGCGCGTCAATTATGCGGCCGGTTTCGAGCCGATAGGTCGCAAGCACCATGACGATGGCAAAGTCGCCGGAGCGGCGGCTGAATTCGCAGAAGCCGGTCCGGGTATCCGACGGCAGGAGCGGCAATTCGACCGCGGTTATCAGCTCGTCTTCCCTGATAGAAGTGGTCATCACGGCCTTGAAGAAATCCTTGGCTGCGATTCGCCGCGATCCGCGCCCGCTCTCCGCGACAATGATGCCGTCGAGCGTCGCCGTCACGCAGCACCATTCGGAAGACGGGTCGGCGTTGGCGACGCTGCCGCAGAATGTGCCGCGTTGCCGAATGGGATAATGAGCAATAAAGCGAACCACCTTGCGGAGTAGGCCGCCCAGCCGTCCCGGTATCTGATCCGACTCGAAATAAGCGTGACGCGCACAAGCGCCGATCCGCAGCGAGTCGTTATTGACGGTGACGCCTTCAAGCTCGCGGATACCATTGATGTCGATCAGATGCGCCGGCCGCGCCATGCGAAATGCCATCGTCGGCACCAGCGTTTGGCCGCCCGCCAAGATGCGTCCATCATGCGGGGCTAAAGCGGCAAGAAGTTTTAGAGCTTCCTGCAATTCGGTGGGCGCGTGATAGGAAAACGGAGCCGGCTTCATGGTTTCGATCTAGCAGTCAAATGCCGCCTTGTACACTTAATGTTACAATTGCGCTTGTCCCCAAGCTGAAATTTTCGCTGTCAAATCCTCGCAAAGATTGTTCATATTCCGACTCCGTATTGGACGACCAAGGCGCTACAGCAGGCCTGTAATAAAAACGGTATGACGTCTTGGCGCGCCGCACGCGCCTCGTCCATTGGGTATGACGGTCGTGAAGAGCATTGATCTATCGCTGCCGCGCGGCCATTACTTTCCGACCGGCCATGCTGATTCAGAAATGCCGATTCAGAACGCCGATTATCGCAAGTTTGCGGGGAAAGAGACGTTGAAATCGAGCGAGCGGAAGCTTCGCGCCAGAAAGCGAACGGCGGACCGGCGGCCGCCGTCGAACTCGCCCGCCGCAAGTTCGAGCTTTTTGACCACGCTCGATCGCAACTCGCTGCACACCGGGTCGCGAGCGGACTTCGTCTATCAGAGCTTGCGTAACGCGATCTGGGAAGGGCGCTTCGCAAAGGGTGAGCGCATTCGCGAAGAAGACATTGCCCAAAGCCTCGGGGTCAGCCGCACTCCCGTGCGCGAGGCGCTGCAGCGGCTGCAACGGCGCGGCTTGCTCGTCATCCGGGCCGGGCGCGGCTTCGCGGTCGCGCAGCTGTCCAACAAGCAAATCTTCGACCTCTACGCCGTGCGGGAAATTCTCGAGGGCTCCGCCGCGCGGTTTGCCGCCCAGCATGCGACCGAAACCGAGATTGCGGTGCTCTATCAGCTGCAGAAACAGCTCGCCAAAGAGGGGCGCGATCTTCTCGCCTTGGTGACGCTCAACCGCCGTTTCCACCAGCATATCTACGAAGCCACGCACAACCAATATCTTTTGGAAACGCTTGAGGTTCTCAACGACTCGATGGCGTTGCTGCAGAATCTCACCTTCCAAATGCCTTCGCGTCATGGCCAATCGGACATCGAGCACCTGCGCATCGTCCGCGCCATCGAAAAGCGCGATCAGGACGGCGCGGAAAAGGCCGCGCGCCACCACATCCAACAGGCGCTGAAATGCCGCCTGGAATATTTCACCGCGGACGAAGCATAGTTTTGACGACTTCAGCGTTTTCTTTAGGCCCCGGTCGAGCCACTTGTTATGCCGCAATGGCAATTGTATACAATTGAATACATACCGGAACATAGCAGCGCCGTAAGGTCTCCGGCATGCGGTTTTCTGGCCGACTCGCGAATCAACTCCGGAATAGACAGGCGCGGAGGGCGGGAATTTGATCGGACAAAGTGTTCCTCGCATCGAGGACGAGCCGCTGTTGCAGGGACGCGCCCGCTATGTCGATGACATCCAATTTCCCGGCTTGCTGCATGCGAGCTTCGTCCGCAGCCCGCATGCCCATGCCGCAATTCGGAAGATCGATGTCGGCCTCGCTGCGGCGGCGCCAGGCATTCACGCCGTTCTAACGCTCGATGATATCGGCGCGGCCATGCGCCAAAAACGCATGCAGCGCCACTCGAATTCGGGCACCGCGCTCGACCTGGTGTGGCCTTTTGCTCTGGCCGAAAGGGAAGTCTGTTACGTCGGCGAAACCGTCGCCATCGTCATTGGCGACAGCCGCTATGTCGCCGAAGATGCGGCCGCGCTGGTCACTGTCACCTACGACATGCTGGAACCCGTTGTCGACTGCCGCTTGAGCGAGCGCGCCGCGAGCCCGCATGTGCGATCCGAACTCAAGTCGAACACCGTTGCAAGTTACAAGGTCGGCTATGGCGATGTCGACCGCGCCTTCAAGGACGCTGCTCATGTCTTTGAAGAGGAGATCGTGCAATGCCGCGGCGGCGCGCATTCGATCGAAGGGCGGGGCATTGTCGTCGAATACAGAGACACCGACGACTCGCTGTTCGTCTCCGCCTCGACGCAAAAGGCGCACGATCTGAAGAATTCCATCGCCGTTCTCCTGGGCCTGCCGGACAGCAAGATCAGGGTCGTCACGCCCGAGGTTGGCGGCGGCTTCGGCGCGAAGCTATGCGTCTATTCCGAAGACATTGCGGTTGCCGCCGCGGCGAAACTTCTCAAACGCTCGATAAAATGGATCGAGGACCGGCGCGAGCATTTTACCAACGCGGTGCAGGAACGCGACCAGATTTGGTCGCTCGCCATCGCCACCGACAATGACGGAAAGATCGAGGGAATCCGCGGCAAGCTGATTCACGATCAGGGCGCCTATGCGCTGCAGGACGTCAACCTGCCGTATAATTCGGCGTCCGCCGTCACCGGCCCCTATGTGGTGCCGGCATTCGCCATGGACGTGCGCGTGGTGCTCACCAACAAGACGCCGGTGTCATCAGTACGCGGCGCGGGATATCCGCAATCCGCGTTTGCGATGGAACGGCTGATGGATCTGGTAGCGACAAAGCTCAAGCTCGACCGGGCCGACCTGCGCCGGCGCAATCTGATCGCCGCCGACGACATGCCCTATGAAAAGCCGATCAAGGCGCGCTCGGGCGTCTCGATCATGTACGACACCGGCGATTACCCGGCGACGCAAGACGCCGCGCTCAAGGTCGCCAAGTGGCAGGACTTTCCGCAACGCAAAGCGCAAGCGCGGGCAGCCGGCCGCCACACCGGTATCGGCATCGCCAATGCGGTGAAAGGAACCGGACGCGGCCCGTTCGAAACCGGCATCGTGCGGATAGATCTGACGGGCCAAATAACGGTTTACACCGGCGCGGCGCAAATGGGGCAAGGCCTGCGCACCGCGCTCGCGCAAATCTGCGCCGGCGAATTCGGATTGAAGGCGTCCGACATCAACGTGATCGCCGGCGATACCGGTCCGGTCCCGCTCGGCCAAGGCGGTTTCGCCAGCCGGCAGCTCATTACGGCGGGATCGTCAGTGCTGCTCGCGTCGCGCGCGGTCGCCGCCAAGGCCAAAACGCTTGCCGGGCGCATCATCGAAGCCGACGAAAGCGATCTGGAATTGAGCGACGGCACCGTCCATGTCGCCGGCGCCAAGGATGCGAGCGTCAGTCTCGCAGAGCTGGCGCGCATTCTCCAGGGCGCGCCGGGCTATAGTTTCCCTGCCGGCATGGAGCCCGGCTTGGACGCCGTTGCCAATTTCCGTACCGACGCGCTGGCCTACGCCAATGCAAGTCACATCGCCGAGGTCGAAGTCGATTTTGAAACCGGCGGCATCACGATTCTGAAATATGTGGCGGTCCAGGACGCGGGCCGCCTGATCAATCCGATGATTGTCGATGGCCAGATCAAAGGCGGAATTGTCCACGGCATCGGCAATGCGATGTTCGAGCACATCATCCACGACAATGAGGGCCAGCCGCTGGCGACCAATTTTGCCGATTATCTGTTGCCGACCGCAACGGAACTGCCGCGGATCGAGACGAGCTACATGGAAAGCCCGACGCAGTTGAATCCGCTCGGCGCCAAGGGCGTCGGCGAAGTCGGAACCGTTCCCGCCGCGGCCGCCATCATCTCGGCGATCGAGGATGCACTCAGCGAGTTCGCCATTCGCATTTCCGAGGTCCCGATATCGCCTCACTCCATCCGGGCTCGTATCGAACAGGCGCTCGGTAAAGCGTAGGTTCTTTGTCCTAGCCGGGCGCGGGCTTTACTATTGTATACAATTAAATACAATAATGCCACTGCGCTTTGCCCCCAACGTCGAGGACACAGCATGGCTTTCGTCGACAGCGAAATTGAGCCCCGCCTCCACTACCGCGACGGCTTGCGGGGCTGGCTCAACGAGGTGCAGCGCATCGGCGAATTGCTTCACGTCAACGGCGCACATTGGGACACGGAAATGGGCAGCATCACCCAGATGCTGACCGAGAAAAGCAATAACACCGCGCCCGCGATTCTGTTCGACGAGGTTCCGGGCTATCCGAAAGGGTTCCGCACCCTTTACGGACATTTCTCGACGGTCAAACGCGTCGCGCTGACGCTCGGCCTGCCGCTGGAGCAGAAACGCAAAGTCGACATCGTCCGGCGCTTCCACGCCCGCATGCAAAACATGAAAACGATCCCGCCCCGCTTCGTGAAGGATGGCCCCATCCTGCAGAACGTCATGGAAGGCGACGCCTGCGACGTCCTCAAATTTCCAGTGCCGCGCCACCACGAGCAGGACAAGGCGCGTTTCATCGGCACGGCCGATTGCGTCGTCACCCAGGACCCCGACAAAGGCTGGTTCAACCTCGGCGCTTACCGCTCCCAAGTTTATGACGGCAAAAACATCGGCTGTCAGATCACCGAGGGCAAGCACGGCCGCATTCACCGCGACATTTATTTCGAGCGTGGCCAGCCCATGAAGGTGGTGATCCTGTGCGGCCAGGACCCATTGTTGTTTTTATTGTCCGGCGCGCCAATGCCGGACATCAGCGAATATGACCTTGCCGGCGGCCTTCGCGGCGAACCGATCGATGTGATCCGCGGACCCTATACCGGGTTTCCAATCCCCGCCGATTGCGAGATCGCCATCGAAGGCGAGACGATGCCGGGACAGGTCAGACCCGAAGGGCCGTTCGGCGAATGGATGGGCTATTACTCCGATGATGCGCAGCCGCGTCCTCACGTCAACGTCAAGACAATCCTGTATCGCAACGATCCGATCATTTGTTGCGCCCCGCAGCACAAGCCGGTCGACGAGACCGGACTGCTCAAGGGCATCGCCGGCGCGGCGCAAATCTGGCGCGCGCTCGAAGCGTCGGGCGTGCCGGATGTGCTTGGCGTCTGGAATCACGAGGCTGGCCCGGCGACACGATTTACCGTCGTGCAAATCCGCCAACGCTATCCCGGCCATGCGCGCCAGGCGCTGCACATTGCCGCCGCCTGCCAGGGCGGCGCCTATGCGGGCAAGTGGAACATCGTGGTCGATGATGACATCGACGCCGGCGAGCTCGATCAAGTGTTGTGGGCGATGTGTACGCGGTTCGATCCAAACGTCGATATCGATCTGATCCAGAAGGCGTGGGCTTCAAAGCGCGACCCGCTCTATCTGCCGGGCAATTTCAACAATCGCATCCTGATCGACGCCTGTATTCCCTACGACATGAAGCTCAAGAACACTTTCCCAACGGTCGTCGATGTGAGCGCCGACCTGCGGACAAAGTTGCGCACCAAATTTCCGCACATTTTTCCGCCGGCCTGAGCGAAATGCCGAGGGCTGCGCGAGAAATCGTAGCGTTTAAAGGAGATAGCGACTGATCTTTTTTGAAGCTCGACAAGCGGCACCGTTACCGGCATCGTCGAGAATCCCACGCCTTGCCGCGAGCCGGACCGCCCTATGAAGCCGCCTCACTTTTCGTACCACGACCCGCGCACCACGGCGGAGGCGGTCGGACTGCTTTCCACTTTGGAGAACGCGAAATTGCTCGCCGGCGGGCAGTCGCTGATGCCGATGCTCAATATGCGCTTCGTGCTGCCGGATCATGTGATCGATCTCAATCGCGTGGATGGGCTGAGCTATATCAGCGAACACGGCGACACACTCGACATCGGCGCGATGACGCGGCAGCGTGATATCGAATTCTCCGGCGTCGTGAAGAAGAAGTGCCCGCTCATGCACGAGGCGATCGCCCATGTCGGCCATCGCCAGACGCGCAATCGCGGTACGCTCGGCGGCTCGCTGTGTCATCTCGATCCGTCCGCCGAGCTGGTGTCGGTTGCGGCGGCGCTCGACGCAAAAGTGTCGGTTGCGGGCAAGAACGGGACGCGGAGCATCGACTTCGCGAATTTTCCGGTCGCCTATATGACGCCCGCGATCGAGCTCGACGAAATGCTCACCGCGGTCTCGTTTCCGTGCTGGCCGGCCGGGCACGGCTATGCGTTCGTCGAATTCGCCAGGCGCCACGGTGATTTTGCCATTGTCTCGGCCGCAGTCCTCATTGAGGAGGATGCAATCGGCAAGATTACGCGCGCCTCCTTAACGCTCGGCGGCATGGGACCGGCGCCGGTACGCGCCCGCGACATCGAACGCGCGCTGATCGGAGAAAAGCCCGACGAAAAGCGGCTCCATGAAATCTGCGAAACGCTGCGCAGCGTGGACGCGGTTGACGACATCCACGCACCTGCATCCTATCGCCAGCAATTGGCGACGGTTCTGCCGCGCCGTGCGCTGCTTAAAGCGCATCAGCGTCTCGTCGGCGAGGCTTCCGCATGAGCGAAACGCGCAAAATCTCAATCACGGTCAACAACAAGACGTATGACGAGATTGTTCCGGTGCGGGTGACACTTGCCGACTTTCTGCGCCATCAGCTCGGCCTCACCGGCACCCATCTCGGCTGCGAACACGGCGTTTGCGGCGCATGCACGATTTTGTTCGACGGCCATTCGGCCCGTTCTTGTCTGATGCTCGCGGTCCAAGCCGACGGCCATCAGCTCTTGACCATCGAAGGCATCGCCCCGGACGATAAAACGCTGCACCCGCTGCAGGAGGCCTTTCGCGACAATCACGGCCTGCAATGCGGCTTCTGTACGCCGGGAATCTTGACCACGCTGCTCGAACTGTTGCGGGACAATCCAAGTCCGACCGAAGCAGAAGTCCGGATCGCGATCTCCGGTAATCTGTGCCGCTGCACCGGCTATCAGAACATCGTCGCCGCGGCGCTCGACGCCGCAGGTCGGTTGCGAGCGCAGAAACCGGCGCCTTAGCCGATCCGGCGAGCGTGACAGCAGACACGACTGGTGAGATGATCCGGTGGCAATTCGAAACGACCGAGGCAGAACATGAATACGATGGTGAAGCCATCTGCCGCCACCCGCAACATTTCCAAGCAGGACTTGCGGTCCTGGCTCGGCGAGATGGATGCGGCGGGCGAAATCCGGCACATCAAAGGCGCCAATCGCGAACGCGAGATCGGCGGCATTGTCGACATCTATCAGCGCAAGATCGGCAATCCCGCGGTCCTGTTCGACGATATCCCCGGCTACCCCAAGGGATATCGCGTCCTCGCCAATCTGCTCACCTCCGTCCGCCGCATCAATCTCACGTTGGGAAATCCGGGCAACAGCACCGAGATCGAGCTCGTGCAGTATTGGCGCCGCTACATGAAGCAGGCCAAGACCATTCCACCGGTCGACGTTAAGTCTGGCGCGCTCCTGGAAAACGTCTTCACCGGCGACGACATCGATCTCTTCAAGATCCCGGTGCCGAAATGGCATGAGCACGACGGCGGCTATTACATCGGCACCGGCGACATGGTGATCATGCGCGATCCCGATACCGGCTGGATCAATTATGGCGCCTATCGGGTGCAGGCGCACGACAAGCGCCTCGCCACAGTGATGTGCTCCAAAGGCAAGCACGGCGACATGATCCAGCGGAAATATCACGAGCGCGGCCTGCCCTGCCCGGTCGCCGTCGTGTGTGGCATGCACCCGGCTTTGTTCATGATCGCAGGGCTCGAGATTCCGCACGGCAAGAATGAATATGACGCTGCGGGCGGGCTCATTGGCGAGCCCGTGGAAATCATCACCGGTCCGAAAACCGGGCTACCGATTCCAGCTCATGCGGAGATCGCGTTCGAGGGCTTCATTCATCCCAACGACAAGATCGATGAGGGCCCGCTCGGCGAATGGACCGGCTATTACGCCGGCGGCTTGAAGCAGGAGCCCGCCATCCGCATCGAAACCATGATGATACGCAACGATCCGATCTTGCTCGGCGCGATTCCGGGCATTCCGCCCGATGACGATTCGTTCTACCGCGGCTCCTACCGCTCGGGCGCGGTGTGGAACCAGCTCGAGGCCGCCGGCGTCCCCGAGGTGAAAGGTGTGTGGTCGCATGCCGCAGGCGGCAGCCGGTTATGGCTCACGATTGCGATCAAGCAGCAATATGCCGGTCACGCCAAGCAAGCCGGACTGATCGCGTCGCAATGTCACGCCGGCGCTTACGTCAATCGCTTTGTCGTCGTCGTCGACGACGACATCGATCCCGCCGACATGGACAAGGTCATCTGGGCCATGTGCACGCGCTGCGATCCGCGCGAAGGCATGGAAATCCTGCGCGGCTGCTGGAGCTCGGCGCTCGATCCCATGGCCTATTCGGAAACCGATCCGCGCAATGCGCGCGTTGTGATCGATGCCTGCAAGCCGTTCGGCCGGCGCGCCACATTTCCCATCGTTGTGCGCGCGAGCGAGGAGCTGGAACGCGACGTTCGCGCAAAATTCGGCAACCTTTTGCCGTTCTGACCTCACCGAGTGCCCATGCAGCTTCAATTCGAGGTGAACGGCCAGGCCGTCGAAATTGACATCGCACCGCGTACAACGTTGTGCGACTGCCTGCGCGACCATCTCAATCTCACGGGCACGCATGCCGGCTGCGAGCATGGCGTCTGCGGCGCCTGTACCGTGATCGTCGATGGCCAGGCAGTCAGGTCTTGTCTTATGCTCGCGGTGCAGGTCGCTGGCGCGTCGATCGTGACAGTCGAAGGGCTTGCCGACGGCGATGAGCTGTCGCCGCTGCAAGAGGCGTTTCGCAAGCATCACGCACTGCAATGCGGCTTCTGCACGCCGGGCATGCTGACAACCTTGCACGCGCTGCTCAGCGATGAACCGATGGCGGATGCGGACCGCATCCGCGATGTGCTCTCGGGCAATCTGTGCCGCTGCACCGGCTATATCCCGATTGTCGAGGCGGCGCTCGAAGCGCGCGAACACTATGCCAAGAAGCAGGGATCGAAGGCCGGATGAGAACCGTCAATACCTATATCGGGCGGCCGATCGAGCGCGTGGAAGATTTTCGGTTTCTGCGCGGCCGCGGTCGGTATATCGCCGACCTTAAGCGCGAAGGGCAATGGCACGCGGCGATCGTGCGCAGCCCTGTGGCGTTCGGGCGTATCGCTAGGATTGATGCGGCACCTGCGCTGAAAATGCCCGGGGTCTGTGCCGTCATCACCGCGCCCGATATTTCACAGCCGATTCCGACGATTCCGTTCCGGCGCAAGAACCCGACGATCGCGCCCTATGCGCAGCCGATCATCGCCGCCGACTATGTCCGCTATGTCGGCGAGCCGGTTGCCGTCGTGCTCGCGACCAGCGTCGAGCTGGCCGAAGATGCCGCGCAAGAAGTCATCATCGAGATCAACGCGCTGACGCCATGCGTCGATTGGCGAGCATCCGCGGCCGGCAGGCCCCTCCTCTTTCCCGGCACCGCGACCAACATCGCCTCGACTTTCACCGCGCAATGCGGCGATGCCGCGGCAGCCTTTGCCGCCGCGCCCTATACCCGCCGTGAGCGATTTTCCGTGCAGCGTCACACCGCTTCGCCCCTGGAGACGCGCGGCCTGCTCGCGGAATGGCATGCAGGAGACGGCCGCCTCACCGTTTGCGGCGCCGCCAAGCTGCCGTTCTTCAACCGCCGCGCGCTCGCCGGGATGATGGGCCTGCCGGAGACCTCCGTCGATTATATCGAACTCGATGTCGGCGGCGGCTTTGGCGCGCGCGGCGAATTCTATCCGGAAGATTTTCTCGTCGCTTTCGCGGCGCGGAAATTTGGGCATCCCATCAAGTGGATCGAAGACCGGCGCGAGCACTTCATGGCCATCGGCCACGCGCGGCAGATGGATGCTGATATCGAGATCGCGTGTCAGACTGACGGCACCGTTGTTGCCATGCGCGGGACCATGCATGTCGATATCGGTGCCTATGTTCGGCCCAACGGGATGACGCCGGTACGCAACGTCATTCAATTCACCGCCGCGCCTTACCGGATTCCGAATCTCGATTTCACCGGACACGGCGTCCTCACCAACAAGACCCCGGCCGGCACCTATCGCGGCCCGGGACGCTTCGAGGGCTGCTTTTTCTGCGAACGCATGATCGACATTGCGGCACGCGAAATAGGTGTGGCCCCCTTGGAGATGCGGCGGCGCAATCTGCTCACCGATCAAGACATGCCCTATGCCCTGGTCGGAATAGCCCCCGAGGATGGTTTCGGCGACACCGAGTGTGACAGCGGCGACTACCGCGTCACCTTGGAACGCTGCCTCGAGGAATTCGGCTGGGATGACAAGAAAGCGCTCGCCGGCACGCTGCGCGACGGCCGCTATCACGGCATCGGGATCGGATGCTTCATCGAAGGCGGCGCCTCCGGCCCCGGCGAAAGCGCGCGGATCGAAGTCACGTCCGATGGGAAAGTCGATGTCTATGTCGGATCGTCCGCGATCGGCCAGGGCATCGAGACAATCATGGCGCAGATCGCAGCGGATGCGCTTGAAATCCCGATGGATGATGTCCGCGTGCTGCACGGCTCGACCAACTATCTGAAACAGGGATATGGCTCCTACGGCTCGCGTGCGACCGTGATGGGCGGATCCGCCGTCGTAGCGGCGGTCGAGGATATGTTGAAGTGCTTCCGCGATGTCGCCGCGCGCAAATTCTCCATTGTGGCTGACGACGTCTCAGTGTCAGGCGGCGTCGCACGCGCGCGCGACGGCCGCGCCATGACGCTTGCCGAAGCTGCGGCCGCCGGTGTGTTGACCTGCGAAGGCACATTCACCAGTGACAAACGGACTTACGCCTACGGGACCGCGGCCGCGCATGTCGCGGTCGATCCCAAGACCGGATCGGTCCAATTGCTCGACTATGTGGTGGTCGACGATGTCGGGCGCGTGATCAACCCGTTGACGCTGCACGGCCAGGTCGTCGGCGCCACGGTCCAGGGCTTCGGCAGCGTGTTCAGCGAAAATCTGCTTTACGACGCCGACGGGCAGCTGCTCGTCGGGTCGCTTGCGGATTACCAAATTCCTCTCGCGACCGACTATCCGCACATTCGCGCGATTACGCTTGAGCGGTTTCCGGCGCCCCACAATCCTCTGGGCGCCAAAGGCGCAGGCGAAGGCGGCATCATTCCGGTCGGCGGCGCCGTGACGAACGCGATCGCATCGGCGCTGAGCGCCTTCAATGTTCAGCCCACCGACTTGCCGCTGACGCCGCCGCGCCTGTGGGACTTAATTCAAAAGTCTCGCGCAGCTTCACCGTAACGGCTTACGCCCGAGATTCGGCGCGGGCCGATCAAGCTGAGCAAAAAGAGCGCCGGGCTTGATCGGAATCTGCTGGATGCGGACGTTGAAGGGCGACAGCGCGTCCTCGACCGCCGACGCAATCGCCGCAGGCAGGGGGATGACCCCGGATTCGCCCACCCCCTTCACGCCGAGTGGATTAAGCGGCGTCGGCGATTCCTTGTGCGCGATCTCCATCGGCGGCATTTCGCTCGACGTGACCAGAAGATAGTCGGCAAGATTCGTGGTCAGCGGCTGGCCGTCGGTGCCAAAACCCATCCACTCATAGAGGCCGTTGCCGACGCCGTGGGCCAAGGCCCCCATCAATTGTCCGTCCACCATGGTGGGATTCACGATCTTGCCGGCGTCGTGGACAAAGATGATGCGCAGGATCTTGATCTCCGCTGTCTCGGGATCGACCTCGACTTCGGCGATCGTGCAGCCGTTGGCATAGGTCATGGCATTGATGACCACGGCTTCGCTGGCTTCGACGCCGGGCGACATATTTCCCGGAAGTAGAAAGCCAGGCGAACCGACCATTTCCTTCGCAATCCGCGCCATCGACACTTTGATGTCGGCGCCTTTGACGTGGACCTGGTCACCCGTGATGTCGAGATCGGCCTCATTGGCCTCGAGCAGATGACTGGCGACCTTGAGCACCTTCTCGCGCACCTTGACGGCGGCGACATGCGCCGACGATCCGGCCATCACAGTCTGGCGGCTGTTGAAGCCGCCGAAGCCCATCGCGACCTTTGCCGAATCGCCCGTCGAAACGACGACGCGCTCCACCGCGCCGCCGAGCTGCTCGGCGACGACTTGCGCCAGCATGGTCTTGATCCCCTGCCCCATGGCCGACGCGCCGGTCGCGACGTGGATCAGACCCGTCGTTTCAACGCGGACATTGACCTGCTCGAATGGCCCGCGGCCCGTGCCTTCGACATAATTGGCCATGCCGATGCCGATATAGCGGCCTTTCTCGCGCGCCGCTTGCTGCCGCTCTGGAAATGTCTGCCACTTCGCGCGCGCCAAAGCTTCCGCCTGGCATGCTGGATAATCGCCGGAGTCGAGCTCGATTGGAATTCCGCCGCGGGTGACAAATCCCTTCTTGAATGGCATTGCGGAGGCCGGGACCAAGTTGCGCCGCCGTATTTCGGCGCGATCCAGGCCCATTTCTCTTGCCGCGATATCGAGAAGGCGTTCCATGACGAAGACGCCTTGCGGCTGGCCGGCGCCGCGGATCGGCGTCACCGGGACCTTGTTGGTGAGAACGACTTTGATGTCGAGCTTGTAAGCCGGAACCACGTAGGCGAGCGTGAGCGAAACCGCCGAGCCTTGGGGCACCGTCAATCCGCGCGCGGTATAGGCGCCGTGATCGTGCAGCAGTGAGCCGCGCACGCCGAGAATCTTGCCGCCCGCGTCGAGCGCAATCTCGGCGTTCCAGAACTGATCGCGCTCTTGCGTCGTCGCGACAAAGTGCTCACGGCGGTCTTCGATCCATTTCACCGGCCTGTTGAGCGCAATCGCGGCGACCGCGACGGCCGCCTCTTCGGGATAGAACACGAGCTTCGGCCCAAAGCCGCCGCCGACGTCCGGCGCCGCAACGCGCACCGAAGTTTGATCGCGCCCCAGAATTTCCGCGAGCAGGCGCGCGCCGACCAACGGCGTCTGCGTCGAGCTCCACAGCGTGAGCCCGCCTTCGGTGTCGGTATAGGCCACGGCGCCGCGGCA
This sequence comes from Xanthobacteraceae bacterium, assembly GCA_035642635.1. Lineage (GTDB taxonomy): Bacteria > Pseudomonadota > Alphaproteobacteria > Rhizobiales > Xanthobacteraceae > BOG-931. The sequence goes on along the minus strand of DASQRX010000026.1, from coordinate 7,576 downwards.
CTCGATCGAATGCGCGCAGCCGCGATGCTGCTCAAACGCGCCTTGGCAAATGTGCGCGGCACCGACGAATGCGGCATCGACATCGCCGTAAGCGCTGGTGAATTCGGCGAGGAGATTGGTAGAGGCGTCCTCATGCACGCGCGCTGCATTCGGCTCGAGCGCGGCGTGACAGTCGGTGACTGCTGGAACCGGCTCGTAAACGATGTCAACCAGCGCGGCGGCATCTTCGGCAAGGTAGGGAGCCTCGGCGATGACGATCGCTAAGGCTTCGCCGGCGTAAACGGTTTCGCGTTTGGCCAGAATTGGCCGGTCGCGCTGCTGCTTGTAAGTGCGGTCCGGAAGCGCGACGGCAAGCCGGTCGGTCGTCACGTAGTTTGCAATATCGTCCGCTGTCAGCACCGCGCGGACGCCAGGCGCGCCAAGCGCGCCGTCTTTGCCTATGGAGAGAATCCTGGCGTGCGCATGCGGGCTGCGGACAAAAACCGCGTGCAGCATGCCGGACATATGGATGTCGTCGACAAAACGGGCCTTCCCGCGGATCAGATCGGCATCTTCGATGCGTGGAATGCGCTTGCCGATTGTCTTCGTCGTCACGCCGAGAACCACCCGTCATTCGTACTTTTGGCGCGTCTCAAATTTAGCACCCGTCCCATTTGCGGTACATTAAGCCATTATGGTACCCATGCAATCAATCTCTCCGCACAAGCGGGAATGTGTGAGCTGCCTGGTACGAAATTGCTCAGCACGAACCCCTCCCTACCGGCGGCCCTCGTGAATGAATCAACCCACAATGGATACTGAGAAGAAATTCGACACGATCGTGATCGGCGGCGGCAATGCCGCGCTGTGCGCTGCTATCAGCGCCCGCCGCGACGGCGCGTCGGTTGTGGTGCTCGAAGCCGCGCCCAAATTTTATCGCGGCGGCAATACGCGGCACACCCGCAATATGCGCTGCGCGCACGCCGCCGCCACTGAAACCTTGACCGGGCCTTATTACGAAGAGGAATTTTTCGACGATCTCCTTCGCATCACCGGCGGCAATACTGACGAAGTGCTCGCCAAGCACATGATCCACGAATCCAAGGAAGTGCTGACGTGGATCGCCGAGCAAGGCGTGCACTTCCAGCCGTCGCTCGGCGGCACGCTGACGCTCGGACGCACCAATTCGTTTTTTCTCGGCGGCGGGCGCGCCATGCTCAACTCGCTCTATCAGACGGCGGAGAGCCTCGGCATCGAGATCTACTATGATGCGCCGGTTACGCAGCTCGAAATCCAGAACGGCATGTTCCTGTCGGGGACGGTGGACTATCAGGGACAAAAGCAAACCGTTCGTGGATCGACGCTGGTTGCCGCCGCGGGCGGCTTCGAATCCAACATCGAGTGGCTGAAGCAATATTGGGGCGATGCCGCCGACAACTTTCTGATTCGCGGAACGCGTTACAACCGCGGCTCGGTCCTCAAAATGCTGCTCGACAGCGGCGTTCAAGAAGTCGGCGACCCCACGCAGTGCCACGCCGTCGCCATCGACGCTCGCGCGCCGAAGTACGACGGCGGCATCATCACGCGCCTCGACTGCGTCGTCTTCGGCATCGTCGTCAACAAGAGGGCCAAGCGCTTCTACGACGAAGGCGAGGATGTCTGGCCGAAGCGTTACGCAATTTGGGGGCGGCTGGTCGCACTGCAGCCGGACCAGATCGGCTACATCATATTCGACGCTTCGTCCTTGCGCCTGTTCATGCCGTCGCTCTATCCGCCGGTGCAGGCCGACACGATCCGCGAACTCGCACAGAAATTCGAGCTCGATCCCGCCGTACTGGAAACGACTGTTGCGGATTTCAACGCCGCTGTCCGGCCCGGCACCTTCAACCACGCCGACCTCGACGATTGCCGCACCGAAGGACTGACGCCGCCGAAAACACACTGGGCGCGGCGCATCGAGCAGCCGCCGTTCTACGGTTATCCAGTGCGGCCCGGCATCACCTTCACCTATCTTGGAACCCGTGTGAATAAGCAAGCGCGAATTCTCATGAAAGACGGCACACCGTCGGCCAACATGTTCGCGGCCGGCGAGATCATGGCCGGCAATGTGCTGGGCAAAGGCTATGCGGCCGGCATCGGCATGACCATCGGCAGTGTGTTTGGACGAATTGCCGGACGGGAGGCCGCGAAGAATGCCCGCAACTAACATGCATACGACCATGCATCACACCTCGTCGGTTCTCGCGGAAGCCGACCGGCTGATGGTCGTGTGCAATTCGTGCCGCTACTGCGAAGGATTGTGCGCGGTGTTTCCGGCCATGGAAATGCGCCGTATCTTCACCGACGGCGACCTGAATTATCTGGCGAATCTGTGCCACGGCTGCGGCGCCTGCTACTTCGACTGCCAGTTCTCACCGCCGCATGAATTCGAGGTCAACGTGCCACGCGCCTTGGCCAAGGCGCGCATTGAGTCCTATCGGACCTACGCGCGGCCGCGCTTCGTGTCGGGCCTATTCGCGCGCAACGGCATTGCGGTCGGCACCATTGCGGCGCTCTCCGCGCTCGTCTTCCTCGCCGGATTCTTCGTCTCCTACGATCCGGACGTGCTGCAGAAGATATATTCCGGGCCCGGCGCCTTCTATGTCTTCATGCCGCACAACATCATGGTTCTGATTTTCGGCGCGGCGTTTCTCTATGCCTTTGTCTCCATTGCGATCGGCGCGCTGTCGTTTTGGCGCGATATCGGCGAGCCCGTGGCAGCGCTCAGCGCGCCGGCGCCGCTGTGGCAGGCCACCATAGATGCCGCGCAGTTGAAATATCTCGATGGCGGCGAGGGCGGATGCGCCAGCGCCGAGGATCAGCCCAAGGATCAGTCCAAGGATCGCCGCAAGATATTTCATCACCTGACGTTCTATGGGTTTGCACTGTGCTTTGCCTCGACGGTCGTGGCGACGGCGTATCATTATCTGTTGGGCCGGGAAGCGCCCTATGCCTGGTACGACCTTCCGGTGATTTTGGGCACGCTCGGCGGCTTGGGCTTGGTGATCGGCCCGGTCGGATTGTTCACCGCAAAGAGCAAGCGCGATCCGGTCTTGTTGGATCCCGGCAGCTACGGGATGGACGTCGCCTTCATCTTCATTCTGCCCGCGACCGGCCTCACTGGACTCGCCTTGCTGGTCCTGCGCGATACTTCCTTCATGAGCACGCTCCTTGCGCTGCATTTGGGCGTCGTCTTCGCGCTGTTTCTGCTGCTGCCCTATAGCAAGTTCATGCACGGCATCTATCGCTTCCTCGCACTGGCGCGCTACGCCAAGGAACGCGACACACATCAACCGCCGTCCGAGTGAGCCGGCACTTCCTTTTTCGGCGGCCTTTGCGCGCAAGCACTACGGGATTTGATCTAGTGACCCTTTGATCCAAATCAAAACTGACTGGCTCAACCGAAGTCATAGTGACCGGAAAGGGAGCCAGCCATGCCTATCACCGCGGTTTTCGTCCTTGTTGGAATCGTGCTTGCCTTCGCCGTTTTTGCGTTGGTTCTCGCGTGGGGCGATTACCAGACGCGCAATATCAACCATAGCAGCCAGCAATCTGCCGGAACCAGCTTGCAAGCTCGCGGGTCGACGACGACCGCGGCAGACTTCGGCCAGAGAGGCTCAGTGCGGGAAGAGGCACAACGGGGGCGGATCTAGCGGCAACACATCTTGGCTCGTCGCAGGGACTTCCGTTAACGCTTGGCTGCGTGATGACGATATCGTCCGCACCACTGTCCTCAATGGCGGTGATTGATGCCTGTCACTGGGCCTTCGCGCCGCTGGCAAGAATGACCTTACCCCAGCGGTCCCGCTCCTCACTCATGAACCGCGCCATATCCTGCGGAGTTCCTCCCATCGGAATCATGTACCATTTATGCAGGCGATCCATGACATCGGGCTCCTTCAGCGCGTCATCAATGGCAACCGCCCATTTGTTGGTAATCGCCGCAGGCGTACCCGGAGGCGCCACCATGCCCTGCCATACTTTTACGACGTAGCCGGGCAACGTCTCCGAAATCGCCGGGAGGTCCGGCCAGTCAGCAATCCGATTCTCTCCGGCGAAACCGAGCATGCGAAGTTTGCCGGCTTGAACAAACGGAACGCCGGTGACGAACTCTCCGAACATGCAGTCGACATGACCTGCAACCAGGTCGGCTAATGCTGGAGCCGTGCCCTCGTATGGAATGTGGATCATCTTGACCCCGGCCATCATATCGAACAGTTCAGCCATGAGTTGGCCCGAACTGCCGACGCCCTGCGAGGAGAAATTGAGTTTCCCGGGATTCGCTTTGGCGTAAGAAATGAACTCCTGCAGATTATTGGCGGGCACACTGGGATTGATCAGCAGTACGCCGTAAGCGGCCGCCGCCGTGGCGACCGGCGTGAGCGATTTGGGGTCGTAGTTGAGCTTGTCGTACAGGCTGCCGTTGATCACCAGCGGCGGCTCCGCGGTAAAGAGCAGCGTGTAACCGTCCGGCGCGGCGCGGAACACGGCTTCGGTGCCGACATTGCCGCTCGCTCCGGGATGGTTCTCAACGACAATGGGCCGGCCCCACCGCACCTGGATCTTTTCAATAAGGAAACGCGCGAGCGTGTCGGAGCCGCCGCCAGGCGGATAGGGCACGACGATCCGTACCGGCCGATCCGGGTAGTTCGACGCATCGGTCTCGGCGCCGGCCGGTGCCGCAGCGGCACACGCGATAACAGATAGGCCGGTGAGAAACGTGCCGGTGAGAAACGCGCGCCGCGTACCGCTTGCGATACCGCCCTCGCCCGCGCCAAAATTGCAGCGCCGAGACCTTTCCCTCACGCGCTTTCCTCCCGACTAAATTGGTATGGATACTAACGAAAATCCATTATTGCTTCCAGTCGTTTTATCCCGTTGCGATCGGTCGCGCGCACAACGCCGAACCGATCGGCCGATTGATGCTCAAGGCGTTTCGACTCGGTTGATGGATCGGTCGCGGTTGACGTAGTATGGCTCAAACACTCGCGCCAAAAATATCCACAAGCTCTATCGCGAGAGCCTTGTCAGGAGGAGACGCTATGCTGACTGTCGAAGCGAACGAGCGGCTGACCCGCGTCGGCCCCCGAACGCCTTGCGGCGACTTGATGCGCCGCTACTGGATTCCGATCGCGCCTTTCGCCCAGCTTGTGGAAAATCCAGTGCGCAAAGTGCGTGTCCTCGGCGAGGATCTTGTTCTCTACAAGGATCGCCGCGGGACTCTCGGACTCATCGGCGACCGATGCCTGCACCGTCTCGTTGATATGCAATTCGGCATTCCGGACGAATGCGGGTTGCGCTGTCCTTATCATGGCTGGCTGTATGATGCCGAAGGCACCTGCATCGAGCGGCCGATGGAAAGCAGCAAAGGCGGGCTCAAGGCCAAGCTGAAGGCCTATCCGGTGCAGGAGCTCGGCGGGCTCGTGTTCGCCTATTTGGGGCCGTTGCCCGCGCCGGTCCTGCCGCGCTGGGATCTGTTTGTTTGGCCCAACGCCGTACGCCAGATCGCGATCAACGTCATCAATTGCAATTGGCTGCAGTGTCAAGAGAACACCGGTGACCCGACGCATAGCGTCTGGACCCATGGACATTTGTTCAAATACGTACTCGAGCGTGACGGCAATCTCGCCAACCGCGCCGCGAGTGTCGACCACACGCTGCACACTCGCACCAAGTGGGGCAACGGCATCAAAGATCTGTTCGCGAGGCCGACGCAATTCGGCTTCGAGAAGGGCATATCTTATGCGAAGGAGCTGGGTGCCGAGGCCGACCACGTCCGCCGGCATTCAACAGTAATCTTTCCGTTCTACACGCAGACCGGAAAGGCCGGCTCGCCGCGAAGTGAATTCCAGATTCGCGTGCCGATCGACGACACCCACACCTATCACATCTGCTATCAGGTCTATGCAGCGCCCCATGGCATCGAGGCGCCGCATCAGGACGGTGTGCCCTGGTACGAGCCGCCAATGCACGACGAGAACGGACGCCCGATACTGGACTATGTCCTCGCCCAGGACGCGCTCGTTTGGGTCGCGCAGGGCCCGATCACCGATCGCTCGAAAGAGCTGCTCGGCCGCACCGACCTGCCGATCGTACTATTGCGCCGCCAGCTCGATCAGCAAATTACCCGCGTCGAAGCCGGCGAAGACCCAATGAATGTGTTCCGCGAAGATCCGGGCCCGATGATCCACGGCAGCGGCATGGCGCCCGACGGGTGGACCTCGCCCGATTGGGCGAAGCACCAGCTCTTCCTCAGCCAGGGTTTTCGCAAGATGTATCACAAAGGATTCGCGAGCGACGACGCCGACCGCTACGGCCCGGCCTTGGACCTTGTGAAAGAACTACATCGGCGGATCGAGGAAGCAGAGCTGGCGGCGCGAGGCGAGGCGCGGCCGGCGACATTCGCGCCAGGCGCGATGGTCGACGCATCGTGACCGTGCCCGACTAGACCGCAAAATCGGCGCGCCAGAGGGCTTCGAGCTCAGCCATCTGGTCGTCCGAGAAGGCCGACATACCGGAGACGGCCGCGATCTCGTCGACTTGCGCCTCCGTCGAAAAGCCGCCCAGCGCGGTCGCCACGCCTTCGTGCATCAATATGAAGCGGAACGCGGCTTGCGCGAGCGTGCATCCATTCTGGCGCGACAAGAAAGTCAGCGCGCGCGCCATCTGCCTCAACCGCAGCGAGGCTTCATCTTCAAGGTCGTAGGCGCGTGCCAGCTGGTGCCGCTCTACACCGGCGACGCTATCGTCGGTCAAAAAGCCGCTTGCCAGCGGACTATAAATCGCCGCCGCCGCACCGCGCTGGCGCGCAGCGCCCATCACATCGCCGTAGTCGCTTTTGACCGTCAGCCCTTCCGGTTTGCGACGTCCCGCCGTCGGGTTGAACAGCGTGTAGGGCACATTGATCAGGTTGAATACGCCGGTATCCAGCAATTGGCGCACCTCCTCGCCGTCGTTGCCGCGGCAAATGAAACCTGCGCATCTGATTTTTCCGGAGCGCTTGAGGCGCTCGATCCCGTCAAGGGCGCCGCCCGGCGCTAGAAAGTGATGGAGCGACAATTGCGTATAGGCGCGCCCGTCGAGTTTCGGATCGACACGGGACGGCCCATTGTGGATTTGCAACATATCGACAGAGTCGACGCCAAGCCGTCGCAAGCTGCCCTCCGCCGAACGCACGACATGGCCGGCCACGCCATCGAGATTCTCGGCGCGAATTTCGACCTTGGTATTGAGAACCGGCCGGGCGCCGATCAATTTCAGCACGCGGCCTAAATTGGTCTCTGCCGTTCCATTGCCGTAGTCCGGCGCATTATCGAAATAGGTAATTCCAAGTTCGAGCGCCCGCGCAATAATCCGCACTTGCTCCTCAAGGCTGCCTCTTATCATGAGGCCGGCATTGCCGCCGCAACCAAAGGCGATCTCGGAAACGACGAGATCACTGCTGCCGACGCTCCTATAGCGCAAAGACACCCTCCCCTTGGTCGCAAGCCATCGGCTTTGGCGCGTTGAAGGTTTCAGCGACGCCAAAAAACCTGCTGATTTTGTGGTGGCGGACGCA
>DASQRX010000025.1:0-7350 GCA_035642635.1 Xanthobacteraceae bacterium | reverse complement strand
CGGCGCCGGAGACGAGGAATACTTTGTTCTTTTCGCGAACAACTTCGTTGACCGCGAGCGCCACGCCGGAATTCGGCACGTCGAGGATGGCGTCGACGTGATCGACGTCGAACCATTGCCGGGCGATGTTGGAGCCGACGTCCGGCTTGTTGAGATGGTCGGCGCTGACGATTTCGACCTTCATGCCGTGGGCGGCGGGATTGAAATCCTTCACCGCCATCTGGGCGGCCACCAAAGAGCCCGGGCCGGTGTTGTCGGCGTAGAGGCTCGACATATCGCTGAGCACACCGATCTTGACGGCGATGTCGTCGGCGTGTGCTGACGTCGGAACGTATGCCGCCGTCGCCAATAATGCGGCGGCCGCAAATGCGCGACTGATGACGCGTCTCAATGTCACAGGTCTCACGGCCTACCTCCCTGTTGCGCGGGCTGCTTTCGCCCTGTCTCGCTTTTCTATATCAGACTCCGAGATATTCGTGCAGCTTTCCCATATTGGCCTTTAGTTCCGTGGTGGTGAACTGGTCGACGATGCGGCCGGTTTCCATGACGTAATGACGATCGGCAACGGTCGCGGCGAACTGAAAATTTTGCTCGACCAGAAGGACGGTAAAGCCTTGCGCCTTGAGCGTGCCGATGGTGTGCCCGATTTGTTGGATGATCACGGGCGCGAGCCCCTCGGTCGGCTCATCGAGCAGCAGGAGCCGCGCACCGGTGCGCAGAATGCGTCCGATCGCCAGCATCTGCTGCTCGCCGCCCGACAGTTTGGTGCCCTGACTGTTGAGCCGCTCGCGCAGATTGGGAAACAGCGCGAAGATACGGTCGAGATCGAGCCCGCCCGGACGCACCTGCGGCGGCAGGAGAAGATTCTCGCGCACGTCGAGGCTCGAGAAAATGCCGCGCTCCTCCGGACAGAACGCGATCCCGCAACGCGCGATAGCGTCGGATTGCAGGCCGATGGTTTCACGGCCTTCAAAGCGCACCGAGCCGGTGCGCCGACGGACGATGCCCATGATAGATTTCAACGTCGTGGTCTTGCCGACGCCGTTTCGTCCGAGCAGCGTCACCACCTCGCCCGGCTGTACTTGAAATGTCACGCCATGCAGAATGTGCGATTCACCGTACCAACTTTCGAGGTCTTTTACGGCGAGCATGGCTTCGGGCATGACTGTTCCTAAAAAGGCGGATCCTAAGCGTGTCCGGTGCCGAGATAGGCTTCGCGCACGGCGGGATTCTCCGACACCGTCCGATAGTCGCCTTCCGCCAGCACCTGGCCGCGGGTGAGCACAGTGATGCGGTCGCACAAATCGGCGACAACGCTGAGATTATGCTCGACCATCAGCACGGTGCGGGTGGCGGCGACGGATTTGATCAGTTCGCTGATACGCTTGATGTCTTCGTGGCCCATGCCCGCCATCGGTTCGTCAAGCAGCAGCATCGCCGGATCGAGCGCGAGCGTCGTTGCGATTTCGAGCGCCCGCTTGCGGCCATAGGGCAGTTCGACCGCCAAGGAATGGGCATAAGGCGTAAGACCGACATCGGTGATCAGCGCCATGGCGCGCTCATCGAGCGCATGCAGCACGCTTTTGGAGCGCCAGAAATCGAACGAGCCGCCGCGTTTGCGCTGTAACGCGATACGCACATTCTCGATCACGGTGAGATGCGGAAACACCGCCGAGATCTGAAACGAGCGCACGAGACCAAGCTGCGCGACGTCGGCGGGCTTAAGCGCCGTGATGTCGCGGCCGTCAAACATGATGCGGCCGTGGGACGGACTCAAAAACTTGGTCAGCAGATTGAAGCAGGTGGTCTTGCCGGCGCCGTTCGGGCCGATCATGGCGTGGATGCTGCCGCGCGCGACGCGCAGGTTCACCCCACGCACCGCAACGAAACCGGCAAAATCCTTGGTCAGGTCTTCGGTTTCGAGGACCGTATCGCCAGGCACAATGTTTCCCCCACAGTGGGCATTCTCTGCATGTTCTGAGCGCCCGTAAAGAGGATGGGACCTACGTCTTTAGGCGCGCGAGTTTCGCGGCAATCGGGAGATGGATTGGGGCGACGCCCCGCAAAAAGGGCGACCCGCCCGGTGGGGACGAGACCGGGCGGGTCTGAAAAATCGGCGCTGGCGTCGGGGGAGAAGCGCGCCGATGGCAGCTCAATATCGCCACCGCACATTGGTCGCCGCGGCTGTCGGAACGGTTCGATCAGAAATGACGATATTTTTGGCGGCATTCTCTCGGTAATATATTACCGTCAACGACTGCACCGCTGCGTAAACGCCCGCGAGTTCCACGGAAGTAAGGCGCGAAGCCCCGTCTATTGGCCGGCTTCGGCGGTCTCGACCACACGGTCCTGCCGCATACGGGCAACGATGCGCGCGAGCTCTCCCTTGGCGAGCGACGTCATCGCCACCCTGACGCGATAGAGCCCGCCGGGCGTCGGGCCGTCGACCAGAGCGGCCTGGTAGTTCTGCAGGAAATTCGTGATCTCGCCGGCGCTCGCCTGGCGGGCGAAACGCACCATCGCGAAGGTCCCGCCTTTATGCTCGGCGCCCTGCCCTTCGATCTGCACCACGGCTTGGGGCTTGGTGAAAATGTCGACAATCGCGACCGTCTGCAACGCAATGGCGAGCATCGCGAACGATGCCGCGACTGCCATGGTGCGCGGTGACAGATTGGCGAAGAATCCGGTGAGCCAACCGGCCACGGCGCCAGGCGCCCGCTTGCGCGCCGCCGTCGCCTCGGCGTCGATCGCCGCCATCAGCCGGTCCGCCGCGCGCGGCGTTGGCGCGCCCAGCGTTTCGTTGAGATGGACGGTTTCGACGAGTTCTTCGCGCACGAGATCGACATGCCGCGCGAGATCCGGGTCCTTGCGCAGCGCCTCTTCGACGCGCTGCCGGTCACGGCGGCGCAGCGTGCCGGCCGCATACCACGGCAGCAAAGCCTCGATATCCGTCGGTTCTTCGTTTTGGCGCGGGTCTCGCGCCCCTTCGCTAAGCGTCATGGCCAACCTCGATCTATTCCTGCCATTCTGCAGAGCTCTCCCAGCTTCTTGCGCGCGTAAAACATGCGCGTCTTCACCGTATTCTCTGGAATGCCAACGATCCGGGCGACCTCTTCCACGGACTTCTCGTGGTAGTAGACAAGGTCGATAATCTCCCGGTGCTCAGGCGAAAGCCCCGCAAGGCACTTTCGCAATTTCTCGCCCTTGTCCTGTTTGGTGACGGCACGTTCAGGGTCATCCGCAGCATCCTCGATCGATTCCGCCGTCTCCGCGTCGAGGCCGTCATCGCGCCGCTTGCGCAACAACGACAACGCCTTGAATCGTGCGATGGCGATAAGCCAGGTCGACACGGCGCTCCGGCCTTCGAAACGGCTGGCTTGACGCCATACGTCCAGAAACACATCGCCAATGACGTCTTCCGCCGCCATTTCGTCGCGCAACAGACGCAGCACAAACCGATAGATGCGCACATGGTGCCGCGCGAAAAGCACCTGCATCGCAAGCCGGTCCCGGCGTGCGATCCGCCCGATCAGCGCTTCGTCTGCCGGTGCCTGCATCGCCCTGAGGTCGACTCATGGAGTTGGTCGCGGTGTATGACACGGAGGTTCAATTGCCTGTGAGGATTTATGAGGCTACGGCATAGCGCCCGGAACTCTTGAAATTCTTTTGTCCTCTCAGAAGCTTAGGTCATCTTTCCTACGATGGCCATACCTCCGGGACGCCAAATTGCCCCCGATTGTCCCTATGATGCAAGCTCCCGGAAAGGTTCCAGTAAGGTTCGGTAAGCGCTGGGCGCATGCTATTGGCCGCAAGTTTTTACCGGCGCAAGCCTTAGTCGTTACCGGCGGACACCTGGTTGTGCCTCGCCGAGCGGCTTTTCCTCAAGCAAGATCACCGCCAGGAACGCCACGGCGAGCGTCGCGGCAGCGGCCAGGAAGACCGTTGCGAAGGTCTCGATCGATGCGCCGCCAAGAAAGCTCCGGCTCAGCGTACCGCCGGCCGCACCGACGGGCGCCTGCGCCAACACGATCGCTCCGAATATCGCAATGAGGATCGTGGCAATGAGCGTGCGCGCGAAATTCATGGTGCCGAGCGCCGCGCCGAGATCGTGCGGCGGAACGGTGTTTTGCAGCGCCACTTGCGTCAACGGCGCGGTCGGGCCCCAGCCCGCGCCGATCAGGAGGAGAATGATATCGAATTTGAGAGGCGCCATGCTGCCGGCCGAAAACGCCAGCGCGACGACGGCGCCGATACTGACGAAGAGAAAGCACAACGGCAGGAGCTTGTAGCGCTGCACGCGACCGAGAAGCTGACTGGTCAATCCCGCGCTGGTATTGAGCGTCACCATCAGGATCATCAGGCTCAGCCCCGCCGATGTCGGCGACCAGCCGAGCGCGCTCTGCAGATACATCGGCAAAAAGATCGTGAGGCTCACTATTGCGCCCCAGCCGAACGAATGCGCGGCGATCGTGAGCCGCGCCGCCGGATCGGACAGAACGCCGATCGGAATAAGAGGCTCAGCGGCAGTCCGGAGCCGTAAGATAAATCCGGCGCCGAGAACCAGCGCGCCACCGAGCAAAGCCAGAACCGGTGACGACAGCCACGGATAGCGGACGCCGCCCAGATTAAGCGCCAGCATGAAAGTCGAACTCGCCGCCATCACCAAAACTGCACCGGCGACATCGAGCCGATGCGGCCGCTCGCGGCGCGGCAACCGGCGCAGCACTGTCAGCGCGATACCAAGCGCCAGCGCGCAGAGCGGAAAATTCCACAGGAAGATCACTGGCCAGGACAAGTGCTCGGAAATCCAGCCGCCGAGCGCCGGGCCTGTCGCGCCGGCACTGGTGAAAGCGATCGAAAAATACATGTAGTATTTGCCGCGGTCCTTGGGCGCGGCGATGTCGCCTAACACCATGTTGGCGGTCACAGTCAGGCCGCCGGCGCCGCAACCCTGCACGACGCGGCCGCAGATCAGCATCAGCATGTTCGGTGACGCGGCGCTGATGAACGAGCCGATCATATAGACGACAACCCCTATCAGCATCGCAGCGCGCCGGCCATGAATGTCGGCGAACTTGCCGTAGAGCGGCGTGAGCGCGGTCGAGGCGATCAAATACGCCGTGATCAGCCAGGGCAGATTGTGCACCTCGCCGAGGCTGCGGCCGATGGTCGGCAGTGCGCTCGCCAGGATCGATTGATCGACCGAACCGAGGAACACCGGCAGCATCATGCAGATGACGATCAGCCGCTTTTCCCGATGCGTCAGCGGCGCCTGATCCATAGCCGGCGCGGCGAATGCCGGCGCAACGTCGGATGTGCCGCTCGTCGTGTCGTTCGCCAATTCGTGGATGGCGCCTGTCTCCCCCGGCGTATCGAAACGACTGCTACCGCGCTCATCATTCATGAAGCATTAAAGGCCGCGGCGCGCAGCACCCTCCCGGCGGAACTTTTGCCGAGCAATATCGCCAAATCGGACAGATGTCATTGGCTCGCTTCGCATCGCTGAATTGCACGGCGGCCCGGCTATAAATCTCGAGGCGCGCCCGCTATTATGTCACTGGGTACCTGACGCGCCGTAAGCGTGTCGTGATATCCGGAATGCACCTTCTGGAACGACCACTCCCAGAACCGGCAGCCAATCGGCGACGCGATGCGGTCGCGTCATCCTCTATTTGAAGGAATCGGAACTCATGAAGATCAGCGCACGTAATCAAATCGCTGGCAAAATAATTGAGGTAAAGAAGGGCGCCACCACGGCCCATGTTCGCCTCGAAATCGCGCCGGGACGAATCATTACCGCTTCGATCACCAATGAGGCGGTGGACGACCTCGGGCTGAAGCCAGGCGCCCAAGCGATCGCCGTCATCAAAGCGTCCGACGTGATGATCGCGATCGACTAGGACGGCGAGGATTGGACAGCAAGGATTGGACAGCGAGGATTTGCGTCGTGAAATCTCTACTCATCGTAACCGTCGCCTGCGCGATTGCTGGCCCGTGTTTCGCTCAAGAGCCCGTCGGTTGCGACAAATTCAAATGGCCGCTCGACAAGGAGCGCGCCACGCTCAACGGCACGGATCTTCCCAAGATCGCTTCAGGCGATCATGTGACGTGGCCGATTCCCTGGGCCACCACAGTCACGCTTGCGCCGTTCGCGAACGCCAAACTCCCGACGGCGCCGGAACGCGCACCGAAATCGCCGGCATCTTTCGCCGGTTTCGTTCTGGTTCCGGCGCCGGCGCGAGCCGGCACGTACAAAGTCACCTTATCGTCGGAGGGCTGGATCGACGTCGTGCAGGGCGCCCACGCCGTGAAATCGGTAGCCTTTAGCGGCGCCACGGGCTGCGACGGCCTGCGCAAAAGCGTGAAGTTCGATCTCCTGGCGCAGCCACTCACGCTCGAACTCAGCGGCGTTCCGGCCGACTCGATACGGATCGCGGTGACGCCCGAGTAAGGCGTTGGCGCCGCGCTACTGCGCGAGCGTATTGGCGACCTTGAAGCTCGCCTCGGTCTGCGACTTGATAAAGTCGAGCGTCACCTCGGGCGCAACCTCGATCAGCGTCAGCCCGCCACCCGCGCGGTCGAGCGTGAACACGCCGAGATCGGTGATCACCATGTCGACGACGGCGGCGCCGGTCAGCGGCAGCGTGCAGCGGTGCAGGAGCTTGGATTCACCCTTGGCGGAATGCTCCATGAGCACGACGACTTTCTTGACGCCGCCGACGAGATCCATGGCGCCGCCCATGCCCTTCACCATCTTGCCCGGGATCATCCAATTGGCGAGGTCGCCGTTCTCCGCCACCTGCATGGCGCCGAGAATGGCAAGATTGATGTGGCCGCCCCGGATCATGCCGAAGGAGTCCGCCGAACTGAAATAGCTCGTGGTCGGCAGTTCGGTCACGGTCTGCTTGCCGGCATTGATCAGATCGGCGTCTTCCTCGCCTTCAAACGGAAACGGGCCGGTGCCGAGCATGCCGTTCTCGGATTGCAGCTGCACGCTCACTCCGTGCGGAATGTAGTTCGATACCAGCGTCGGAATACCGATGCCAAGATTGACGTAGAAGCCGTCTTCCAGTTCCTTGGCGGCGCGCGCCGCCATCTCTTCGCGGGTCCAAGGCATCACACTTCCTCTCCAGTTCCCGCCGGCGCATCGGCCTTGGTGCGCTTGCGGACGGTCCGTTGCTCAATGCGTTTGACGGCGTTCGGCACGTGGATCAAACGCTGGACGAAGAGTCCCGGCGTCACGATATGGTCGGGATTGATATCGCCGGGCTGCACCAGCTGCTCGACCTCGGCCACCGTGACCTTGCCGGCGGTCGCCATCGGCGGATTAAAATTGCGCGCGGTCTTGCG
>DASQRX010000024.1:0-3569 GCA_035642635.1 Xanthobacteraceae bacterium | reverse complement strand
AGCCGCGGATTCTCCTCCACGGTGAACAGGCGGTGGGTGCGCGCGACCGAGCCCAAAATGGTCTGGGTGTCGAGCGGCACCAGCGAGCGCACGTCGATCACTTCGCAATCAATGCCATGTTCGTTTTTGAGCTTTTCGGCGGCCGCGAGCGCGCGCGGCACCATCAGCGCCAGCGCGAGGATGGTGGCATCCTTGCCGGGCCGCACGATGCTGGCAGTGCCAAGCTTGTCGACGATCTCGCCGTCCGGCACTTCGCCCTTGGTGGCATAGAGCGACTTGTGTTCGAGAAAGATCACCGGGTCGGGATCGCGCACCGACGCCGCCAACAGCCCGATGACGTCGCGCGGCGATGACGGCGCGACGACTTTCAGGCCCGGAATCATCATGCACCAATTCTCGACGCTTTGGGAATGCTGCGCGCCGAAACGCGAGCCGGCGCCGTTGCCGGTGCGCACGACCAGCGGGCATTTGACCTGACCGTTCGACATATATCGGCTTTTGGGAAATTCGTTGGCGATATAGTCGAAGCACACCGCGAAAAAGTCCGAGAACATGATCTCCGCGATCGGCTTCAGCCCGGTCATCGCCGCCCCCATGGCGGCGCCCATGATCGCCTGTTCCGAAATCGGCGTATCGCGCACGCGCAGCGGCCCAAACTGCTCAAAGAGACCGACCGTCGCCTTGAACACGCCGCCTGCTTTGGCGACGTCCTCGCCGAGGAAGACGACATCCGGATCGCGGGCCATTTCCTGGGCAATGCCGCGGATCACGGCATCGCGATAAGTCAATTCCGCCATGCGAAGCCTCCGTCGGCATAAACGTCGGTGGTGAGGATATCGGCCGGCGGCATCGGGGCTGCCTTGCACTTCTCGGTCGCTTCGTCGACTTGCCGTTTCACGTCAGCGTCGATACGGGCGATGACGTCGTCACTGACGCCGAATTGCTTGAGTCGCTCGCGATAGATTTTGATCGGATCGCGCTCTTTCCATTTTTCCAGTTCGCCTTCGGGCCGGTATTTGGCCGGATCGGCGCGCGAATGGCCGCTGTGGCGGTAGGTCATGCATTCGATCAAAGACGGGCCGCCGCCGGCGCGCGCCTTTTCGTAGGCGGCGCTTGCAGTGCGATAGACCACATCGGCGTCGTTGCCGTCGATCACGATGCTCGGTAGCCCGTAGGCACAAGCGCGGTCGGCGGCCGGATGCTTCACTGCAGTGACGTCGCCGATCGGCGTATATTCCATGTAGAGATTGTTCTCGCAGAGGAAGATCACCGGCAGCTTCCACACCACGGCGAAATTCAGTGCCTCGTGGAAGGCGCCGATATTGGTGGTGCCGTCGCCGAAGAAGCAGACCGATACGTCATTTTGGCCTTTGTACTGCGCGCGCCAGGCGGCGCCGCAGGCGATCGGCAAGTGCGCACCGACAATGGCGTAAGAGCCCATGACGCCGTGATCGACCGAGGTCAGGTGCATCGAGCCGCCCTTGCCGCGCATCAAGCCGTTGTCGCGCTGCATCAGCTCGCCGAGCACCTGCTCGATCGGCACGCCGCGGGCGAGCGTATGCGCGTGGCCCCGATAGGTGCAGAACGACAGGTCGCCGGGCTTCATGGCGGCCGCGCAGCCGGCGGCGACCGCCTCCTGGCCGAGCGACAGATGACTCGTGCCCTTCACCAAGTTCTGCAGGAACAGATCGAAAGCGCGCTGCTCGGCCTCGCGGATTTCGACCTGCAGGCGATAGAGCTTAAGCCGCGTGTCCTCGCCGATATCGTCGTTCAGGCTCGCGTTCGAGGCGAGCGCGCGGTCTTCGAGCTTGGCCATGGAATGAGTACCCAGAATATCCTCGGGACGGCCCCATAAAGCTGGGGAGGGCCGCAACTTAGCGCCAGTTGCGAAGCCGAGGCAATGTCATATCCCTGTGCCTTGGAACGCCCGTTGGCGGTTGGTTAGACGCCGTTTTTTGCGCTCGAAAGTGGGCAGGTTACCGCGATTTCACGCGGCAGCCGCTTGCGCGCGGGGGAACAAGTTCCTAGTTGATTTGCTGCCAGATATGGGCGGGAGATTTCAATGAGCCAACAATCGGCCCAGCCAAGCCTGGAATCGCGAAATCCGCAGGATTACGTCCATCGCTTCTTCGGCGGTCCGCCGCTTGCGGTGATCGGCCGGCTCATTCTGCTGTCGATCCTGGTCGGCGTCATTCTCGCCGCGATCGGGCTCGATCCGTGGAATATCATCGAGTCCGTCGAGCGGGTGCTCCAGCACATCTGGGACTTGGGCTTCGACACCGTGCGCTGGCTGTGGCGTTATTTCCTGCTCGGGGCCGTGATCGTCGTGCCGATCTGGCTTTTGACGCGGGTCGCGAAAGCGCCGCGCGGTCTTTAAGCGCTGGGCCGTTAATATAGCGCGCGCGGGCCTTCGCCCGCGCTGCCATTAACTCGTCGCTTTATTCGTCAGTTGAGCCGCCCTGCGGGCCGCCGTCGCCCGACATGGAATGATCCATGGCCTGGTCGCGCGGCCCGTTGCTGCGATGCCGGCGGCGGCGCCGGTGCAGCGGGAAGCGGTCGGGCGAGCCGTCGTAACCGTTCTGGCCATTTTGGCTGTTCTGACCGTTGGCCCCTTGGCTGTGTTGGCCGCCTTGGGTGTTCTGCGGGGCAGGCTGCGGTTGGCCGCCGGTGATGAAGGACGGCAGCCGCTCGACGTCACCATCATTATCGGCCGGCTGCTGATTGTGCTGCGGGCGCTGCTGATAGTGCTGCGGCTGCGGCTGTTGCTGCGGCTGATATTGCTGCGGCTGGTGCTGTTGTTCGCGCGGATAGAATTGTTGCGGTTCGCGCGGCGCGAAGGGCTCGCCGCCCATCGATGGCTGGTCGCCTTCGCCGTCGTCGAAATCGTCGTCCGACGCATTGCCGCGCACATCACCCTGTTGCGGCTGGTAATAGGGCTGCGTCTGCCGAAGCTGTTCCTGGGCGGCCGCGATCAGGCGGAAATAATGCTCGGCGTGCTGATAATAATTCTCCGATGCGATGGTATCTCCGGAGCTCTGCGCGTCGCGGGCAAGCTGCAGATATTTCTCGGCGATATGGGACGCGGTGCCTCGAATTTTTACGTCCTGCCCGTTGGACTCGTACATTCGCGACAGCGGGTTCTGATGATGGCCACCACCCTTACGGTTACGACCGCGCATACGTTTGTTTTGACCGTTTCTCATGGTTTGCTGTTCCGCAATCCCCTTACTGGCGACGGCACAGATGCCGCCGCTTCTCTTCACCAGAAGTCATTCAAAGTGCGGCATGTCCCAAAGCGAGCATATGCCAACGTAGACATTGCCCAAAATGGACATTGCCAATATGCGCGCATGACCCAGCGCTGCATGGTTACAAATCGCTCTCACTAGCCCCGCGTGAACCTTCACGAACCCTCAGCAAACCGCGCAGCGCTAAAAGCCTCTCCTGCGGCGATCACCTGCGATATGGCAAACCTCTACGCCATGCGCGCGACCGTTGCGTAAATGCGCGCCGAACGGTTGGTAGTTTACTGTCTGGACCTTCGAGGTCTGAATCTCGCGATCTCGTAT
>DASQRX010000023.1:0-2650 GCA_035642635.1 Xanthobacteraceae bacterium | reverse complement strand
CTCTATACCGAAGGCTTCAAAGTGCCGGCCGGCGAAGTCTATGCCGCCGTCGAAGCGCCCAAGGGCGAGTTCGGCGTCTATCTCATCGCCGACGGCAGCAACAAACCTTACAAGTGTAAGATCCGCGCGCCGGGCTTCGCGCATCTGCAAGCCATGGATTTCCTCTGCCGCGGCTACATGCTGGCCGACATTTCGGCGATCCTGGGCTCGCTCGATATCGTGTTCGGCGAGGTCGACCGATGAGTGTCCGCCGTCTCGCCGAGAAACAGCCGCCGCGCTTTGCCTTCACGCCCGAAAATCTGGAATGGGCGAAGGCCAAGGTCGCGCAATATCCGGAAGGCCGGCAGCAATCGGCGGTGATCCCGATTCTGTGGAAGGCGCAGGAGCAATGCGGCGGCTGGCTGCCGCAAAAGGCGATCGAGGCGACCGCCGAGCTTCTCGGCATGGCCAAGATCCGCGTGCTCGAAGTCGCGACCTTCTACACCATGTTCAACCTGTCGCCGGTCGGGCGCTTTCACGTGCAGCTCTGCGGCACCACGCCGTGCATGCTGCGCGGCGCGGAAGAGCTCAAGAAAGTGTGCCATCACATGATCGGTCATGAGACCGAAGTGACCGCTGACGGGGCGTTCTCGTGGATCGAAGTCGAATGTCTCGGCGCTTGCGTCAACGCACCGATGGTCCAGATCAATGCCGATTTCTACGAAGACCTCACGCCGGACATTCTGACGCGGATCATCAACGATTTCTCCGCCGGCCGGACGCCAAAACCCGGTCCGCAGATCGACCGGCAAAATTCCGCGCCGATGGGCGGGCCGACCACGCTGACCGATCCGTCAATTTACGAAACCAAGAGACAGCCGGCTCCCGCACCTCCGTCCACCGATTCAACCGAGCAAGGGCGCGGCTGATGCTTGCCGATAAAGACCGCATTTTCAAAAATCTTTATGGCCATCACGGCTTTGGCCTCGACGGCGCCCGCGCGCGCGGCGCTTGGGACGGCACCAAGGCGATCTTGGAGAAAGGCCGCGACGGCATCATCAATGAGATGAAAGCGTCGGGCCAGCGCGGCCGTGGCGGTGCCGGATTTGCGACAGGGCTGAAATGGTCGTTCATGCCCAAGCAATCCGACGGGCGGCCGCATTATCTCGTCATCAATGCCGACGAGTCCGAGCCCGGCACCTGCAAGGACCGCGAAGTGATGCGGCACGATCCGCATCTGCTGATCGAAGGCTGCCTGATCGCCGGCTGCGCCATGGCGGCGAACCATTGCTACATTTACATCCGCGGCGAATTCATCCGCGAGCGCGAACGCGTCGAAGCCGCCGTCCAGCAGGCCTATAACGCAAAACTCATCGGCAAGAACAATATCCACGGTTGGGATTTCGATATCGTCGTGCATCACGGCGCCGGCGCTTACATCTGCGGCGAAGAGACGGCGCTGCTTGAAAGCCTCGAGGGCAAGAAGGGCCAGCCGCGGCTGAAACCGCCGTTCCCGGCCAATATGGGCCTCTATGGTTGCCCAACCACCGTCAATAACGTCGAGACCATCGCGCAGGTGTCCGACATCATGCGGCGCGGCGCCTCATGGTTTGCCGGCATCGGCCGGGCCAACAATACCGGCACCAAGCTCTATTGCATTTCGGGTCATGTCGAGCGGCCGTGCAATGTCGAAGAGAATATGGGCATTCCGCTGCGCGAATTGATCGAGCGGCACGCCGGCGGCGTGCGCGGCGGCTGGGACAATCTGCTCGCGGTCATTCCGGGCGGCTCGTCGATGCCGCTCGTACCCGCCGGTCCCGATCAGTGCGATACGCTCTTGATGGATTTCGACGGCTGCCGCGACAAGAAGTCCGCGCTCGGCACCGCCGCCGTGATCGTCATGGACAAGTCCGACGACATCGTCAAAGCGATGGCGCGCATATCCTATTTCTACAAGCACGAGAGTTGCGGCCAGTGCACGCCGTGCCGCGAGGGCATGGGCTGGATGTGGCGCGTGCTCAACCGCATGGCGGAAGGCCGCGCCCAGAAGCGCGAGATCGACATGCTGATGGAAGTCACCACCCAGATCGAGGGCCACACGATCTGCGCCTTCGGCGACGGCGCCGCCTGGCCGGTACAGGGCCTGTTGCGGCACTTCCGTCCGGAGATCGAGAAGCGGATCGACCAATATACCGCGAACCCGCATCCCGAACCGGTTTCAGTTGCGGCGGAGTGAGGCGCACATGACCAAGCTCATCGTCGACGGCCACGAAGTCGAGGTCCCGCCGGAATACACGCTGCTGCAGGCCTGCGAGGCCGCCGGCGCGGAAATTCCGCGCTTCTGCTATCACGAGCGGCTGTCGATCGCCGGCAATTGCCGCATGTGCCTGATCGAAGTCGTCGGCGTGCCCAAGCCGCAAGCCTCCTGCGCCATGGCGGTGCGCGACCTGATGCCGAACAAAGACGGCTCGCCCAAAGTGCTGTCGACGCGCTCGCCGATGGTGCGCAAGGCGCGCGAAGGCGTGATGGAGTTTCTGCTGATCAATCACCCGCTCGACTGCCCGATCTGCGATCAGGGCGGCGAATGCGATCTGCAGGATCAGTCGATGGCCTATGGCATCGACTCCTCGCGCTTCCATGAGAATAAGCGCGCGGTCGAGGACAAATATCT
>DASQRX010000022.1:0-12108 GCA_035642635.1 Xanthobacteraceae bacterium | reverse complement strand
GCCGGGCGCTGGTTCTCCATGGCGATTTCCGGTGCCATCTCGCCTTCGGTCTTCACGCCGCGCAGTCCGATCATCAAGGCTTCGATCGGATGATCGATCATGGCGTTGGTGGCGGTAGCTTCGTAGCCGCAATGCGCCATGCAGTTCGCGCACTTCTCGTAACGGCCGGTGCCGTAGGCGTCCCAGTCGGTGGTCTCCATCAGCTCCGTGAAGGTTTTTGCATAACCTTCGCCGAGCAGATAGCAGGGCTTCTGCCAGCCGAAAATATTGCGCGTCGGCATGCCCCACGGCGTGCAGTGGAATTCCTGATTGCCGGCGAGGAAGTCGAGGAACATGCTGGAATGCGACAGGTTCCAGTTCTTGCCCTTGCTGCGCGCGAAGATGTCGCGGAACAGTTCCTTGGTCTTCCTTCGATTAAGGAAGTGCTCTTGGTCCGGCGCGCGCTCATAGGCGTAGCCGGGCGAGATCGAGACGCCGACGCCGAGCTCTGCGGTGAGATCGAGGAACTTGGCGATGTCTTCCGCCGGATGGCCGTCATAGACCGTGCAATTGACGTTGACGTTGAAGCCCTTGGCCTGTGCGGCCTTGATCGCGGCGACCGCCTTCTCGAAGCCGCCTTCCATGCATACCGATTTGTCGTGGTGAGCTTTCAAGCCGTCGAGATGGACGGAGAAGAACAAGTAGGGCGACGGGGTGAACACATGCAGCTTCTTTTCCAGAAGCAGCGCATTGGTGCACAGCGAGACGAATTTCTTGCGCGCGATGATGCCCGCGACGATCTCGCCGATCTCTTTGTGAATGAGCGGCTCGCCGCCCGGGATGGCGACCATCGGCGCCCCGCACTCGTCGACCGCGTCGAGACATTCCTTAACCGAGAGGCGCTTGTTGAGGATCGCGTCCGGATAATCGATCTTACCGCAGCCGACGCAGGCAAGGTTGCAGCGGAACAACGGCTCGAGCATGAGCACGAGCGGATAGCGCTTCCGACCAGCTAGACGCTGACGCAGCACATAGGCACCGACGACGGCCTTCTGTCGCAGAGTAACACCCAAAACTTCACCCTCTCTAATACGTTTCCACTGTCGCCCCTCAAGGCGAGACTAAACTTTCGCCGTCACGCGGCCGGCAGTGACCCCATCGGTCAATTCCGGCGGCAGGCGGAATTCGATGGTCTCATGCCGGCCATGCAACTGGCTGACATCGACCGGATTAAGCCGGCGCAACGCGTCGATCACGTCCTCGACCAGCACTTCCGGCGCCGAGGCGCCCGCCGTGATGCCGACGGTCGCGGCATTGCGGAACCAGGTCGGGTCGAGTTCGCTGCCGTCGGCGATCAGATAGCTCGGCTTGCCGGCTTCTTCGCCGATTTCGCGCAGCCGGTTGGAATTGGAGCTGTTCTTGGCGCCGACCACGAGGATGACGTCGACCAGCGTCGAGAGTTCGCGCACCGCGGTCTGCCGGTTCTGCGTCGCGTAGCAGATGTCGCGGGTCTCGGGTCCGACGATGTCGGTGAAGCGCTTATGCAGTGCGGCGATGATGCCGCGCGTATCGTCGACGCTGAGCGTCGTCTGCGTCACATAGGCGACCGGCGTGTCGGCCGGAATGTCGAGCTTTAAGACGTCGGCTTCGGTCTGCACCAGCGTCACCGGCTCGGAAATCTGGCCCATCGTGCCTTCGACCTCCGGATGCCCGGCATGGCCGATGAGAATAAGCTGGCGGCCCTGGCCGACATAGCGCTTGCCCTGGTTGTGCACCTTGGTGACGAGCGGGCAGGTGGCGTTGAGCACCGGAAGCTGACGCGATGCCGCTTCCTCTTCGATGCTTTTGGCGACGCCATGCGCGCTGAAAATGGTGACGGCGTTCGGCGGCACCTCGGAGAGATCTTCGACAAAACGCGCGCCTTTGGCCTTCAGGCTCTCGACCACGTGTTTGTTGTGCACGATCTCGTGGCGCACATAGACCGGCGGGCCGAATTTTTGCAGCGCCCGTTCGACGATCTCGATCGCGCGCACGACACCGGCGCAGAAACCGCGAGGCTGGGCGAGTATCACTTTCATCAAGATCTCCAGAACCTATTCCGGCAAACTCTATTCCGGTCACGTCGAACGATAATAACTAAGTCCGACGATGCCTATTTGACGCCGCCGGGGCTGCGGCCTTTGCTGCGGCCTTGCGACGCGACGAAGGCGGCTCATCTGTCTATGTCGGGTTTATTGGCAGTTTCGTTTCAGGGACCCGTTACTTGAACGCCGACATAGCCTTGCTACTTGGATGTGAAACCGGCCCAATCAAGTCCTGATCCGCCCGCCCCCGATTGATCGGTTGTTCGGGCGACCCCTGGCTTTCGGCGCGAAAATCGCGGCGAAGCCGGGCGTCTGGCTGATTATCTGGCCGATGACCCCCAACCCAGCACCATTGAGCGGAAATACCGCTTCTTGTCCAGTATGGTGCCGGTTCGGCGCCCCATTTTTGCATTGGACCAAGTTTACACGGGACCAAGTGGTAAATTGGCACCGATTGAACCCCGAAAAGGGTGTTTATCGTCATAGGCAACGCGCTTTTCTGCAACCCGGCCCGAGGTTCTGTCGATTAGCGGGTGTCCAAAATAAGCGTGCCGGACCCAGACGTTAATCGTGTTGGTCGAAGAAATTGGCTGCAAAGATGAGATTGCGGCATGTGTCAGGGGCATGTGTCTGCATGCGCTGGCTTATATCCGGCCGCTGCGGTGGCGGCGTGATGACGTAGGAAAATATCCGTGATTTCACTTTTGCGCCAAATCAGGGCATCTAAGCGCGCCGACGAGGCCCTGTCCGCCACCTTTTCGCCGCTGTTTTAACGCCTCAAACGCCGGTCTGTTGATCCTCCCATCACACTGAACATCCTAATTCCATTGACCCATTCCCTCATGAAATCGATTACCGCCTTCGTCGTCCGCGCCATCGGCTTTTGCGCGATAAATGCTTGGCCGGTAATCGGCTTGTCGCTCCTGTTGGCGGTGCTGTCGTCCTGGTATGCCGCCACGCATTTCGCCATGACGACCGACATCAATCAGTTGATTTCGTCGAACATCGACTGGCGGCAACGCGAAGCCAGGTTCGAAAAAGCGTTTCCGCAGTTTGAATTGATTGTCGCAGTGGTCGATGCGCCGACGCCGGAACTGGTCGATGCGGCGACCAATGCATTGGTGCAGAAGCTCGAGCCGCAGAAGGATCTGTTTCATTCGATCGAGCAGCCGAAAGGCGGTCCGTTCTTTGCGCAGAACGGTTTGCTGTTCGAAAACGTCAAGGATCTCGAGCCGCAAATGAAAGTGCTGGCGCAGGCGCAGCGCTTGGTTCAGGTCCTGGCCGGCGATCCCTCGTTGCGCGGCGTCATCCAGGCCTTCCAGCTCAGCCTGCTCGGCGTCCAGGGCGGCCAGCTCACGCTCGACAATATGCAGTGGCCGATGACGCTTGCCGCGAATGCGATCGAGAACGTGAATGCCGGCAAGCCGGCGAGCTTCTCCTGGCACGAAATGGTCGAGGGTCGCCCGGCAACGTCGAGCGAGCGCCTGCGCTTCCTCGAAATCCAGGCGACGCTGAATTTTTCGGAGCTCGAGCCCGGCCAGCACGCGACCGACGCCATCCGGAAAGCCGCCGCCGACCTCGATATCGCGTCCAAATACCAGGCGCGGCTGCGGCTCACCGGGCCGGTGCCGATGGCCGACGAGGAATTTGCTACGATCAAGGAAAATGCGGCGCTTAACGCCACCGTGACCATCGCGATCGTGCTCGTGATTCTGTGGCTGGCGCTGCGCTGGGGGCGCATCATTTTCGCGGTGTTCCTCTGCCTTGTCGTCGGGCTCGCCATCACCGCGGCGCTCGGTTTGCTGATGGTCGGAACGCTCAATCTGATATCGGTTTATTTTGCGGTCCTGTTCGTCGGCCTTGGCGTCGATTTCGGGCTGCAATTCAGCGTGCGCTATCGCGCCGAGCGCAATAATGTCGACGATCTGCGCATGGCGCTTCTTGAAGCCGGCAGCCGTGCCGGCGCGCCGCTGACGCTTGCCGCCTTGGCGACCGCGGCAGGCTTCCTGTCGTTTCTGCCGACGGTCTACAAAGGCGTGTCCGAGCTCGGGCTGATTGCCGGCGTCGGCATGCTGGTCGCCTACGCCACCAGCATCACGATGCTGCCGGCGCTGCTGAGCGTGCTCAAGCCGCCGGCCGAGCCGTGGCCGCTCGGTTATGCGCTTCTCGCGCCGGTCGACGATTTCCTGGCGCGGCATCGCATGGCGATCCTGATCATGACCGGGGTGGTCGTCGCCGGCGGATTGCCGCTGTTGCATTGGCTGCGGTTCGATTTCAATCCGCTCAATCTGCGCAGCCCGAAGACCGAGGCGGTCTCGACTTATCTCCAGCTCAAGACCGATCCGGAAAGCGGCACCAACGACATTCAGGTGCTCATGCCGTCGCTCGCCGAAGCCGATCAGATCGCCGTAAAGCTGCGGGCTTTGCCGCAGGTCAAGCGCGTTCTGACCTTGTCGAGCTTCATCCCGCCCGACCAAGAGCAAAAACTGCCGCTGATCCAGGTCGCGGCGAAGACGCTGTTGCCGGCGCTTAATCCGGCGGCGGCGAGTGCGCCGCCGACCGACGCGCAAAATATCAGCATGATGAATTCCACTACCGATGCGCTCAATCGGCTCGCCGGCAACGGCACCGGCGTCGGCGCCGTGGCGGCGCGGAAGCTTGCGACCGATATGGCGGCTTTGGCCAAGGCCGATCCGTTGGTGCGCCAGCGCGCTGAAACCGTGTTCGTGCAGCCGCTGAAGACGGCGCTCGACGACGTGCGCAATCTGTTCAAGGTCCAGCAAGTGACCCGGGCTAATCTCCCGGCATCGCTCGCCGGCCAGTGGATCACGCCCGATGGTCAAGCGCGCGTCGATGTGGCGCCGAGCGGCGACCCCAGCGACAACGCCAATCTGCAGGCCTTCGCGCGCGCCGTTCAGGCGGTCGCGCCGGAAGCGACCGAGGGGCCGATTTCGATCCTTGAAGCGCGGCGCGCCATCGTCTCAGCCTTTATCGAGGCCGGGATCTGCGCGCTGCTCTCGATCGGCATTATTCTCTGGATCACGCTGCGCCGGATCGGCGACGTGCTGTTGACGCTCGTTCCGTTGCTCTTGGCCGGCGTCGTCACGCTCGAAATCTGCGTTCTGGTCGGTCTGCCGCTCAACTTCGCCAATATTATCGCGCTGCCGCTATTGTTGGGCGTCGGCGTCGCGTTCAAAATCTATTACATCATGGCGTGGCGCGAAGGGCAGACCAACCTGTTGCAATCGGTGTTGACGCGGGCAGTGACCTTCAGCGCCTGTACGACGGCGACGGCCTTCGGCAGCCTGTGGTTCTCGAGCCATCCCGGAACGTCCAGCATGGGCAAGCTGTTGGCGATTTCGTTGGTGACCACGATGGCGGCGGCGGCTTTGTTCCAG
This sequence comes from Xanthobacteraceae bacterium, assembly GCA_035642635.1. Lineage (GTDB taxonomy): Bacteria > Pseudomonadota > Alphaproteobacteria > Rhizobiales > Xanthobacteraceae > BOG-931. Next base: position 6,647 of record DASQRX010000022.1, on the reverse strand, counting down.
CCGGTGCTGATGGGCAAGCCGCGCGAGCAGAAGCCGGAGCCTGAGCCGGACGCGGAGCCCAAGAAAGCGTAACGCTCGCCTATTATGACGGTTGGATGATTACTGCCGCAGCGAATTGAACACCGGATCCTGCGGGCGCGGCAATTCCGACTTATGCGCCGGCGCCATCGCCGGCGCATGCTTCACCGCCGCATTGGGATTGATCGACGGATCGAGCATGCTGTAGGCGGAGTCTGGCAACCGCGTCCAATATTGATTCTTGCCCAGCATTTCGATGCCGAGATAGCCGCGCACGATCAGCGTTTGGCCGTCCGGGGTGACTTTCAGCGTCGCCTTGTAGACCTTGCCGTCGCGCGGATCGAGGATGGTGCCGCCGCCGTATTTGTCGGGCTCTTCCTGCTGCATGCCGCGGATGATTTCGAGTCCGAGCCAGGGATGATTGAAGCGATCGTCCTTGCACTGGTCGCACACGACGCCCGGGACTTCGCCGGGCTTTAAGAACATTTTGGCGATGATGCCGGCATAGACGCCGTCGTGACTGCTGATCAAAAACCAGCCCGTCGGCTGCTTGGTGTCGTCATCGACGGCTTGCCACAGGCCGGCCGGGGTCACATCGGCGCTTGTGGCGGGGGTAGCGACGACGGGGGCGATCAGCGGCAACAGCACGGCAAGGGCAAATACAAACTTCACTCGCATCGTCCGAACTCCGAAGCTCAGGGTACCGCAACAAACCGCGCCGACGACCGAAAACCGCGCCAAAGACGGCGCCAAGAAATCGCGCCAAGGACATAGACGCCGAAGCGGTTGCGCGCAATGGGCTAACGCGTCGCGCGCCGTACCATTGTTCGTGCGCAATGCATTTGACATTCGTTTGACTTGGGTCAACAGAGCGGCAGAAAGTTGATCTAATTGCGGACGAACAATATGACGGCTGGTAACATCCTGCCGCTTGATCGGAACGGCGATTGGGGAGCAACATGAAAATCAAGGTCATCGAGCCCATCGCGGTCAGCCTGCCGATGCGGAAGCCGGTGCAGATGGCCGGCGAAACCGTGGCGCGGGCCGATAACGTATTTGTGCGCATCGAAGCCGAAGGTGGCGTAGTGGGCTGGGGCGAAGCGGCCTCGGCGCCGACCATGACTGGTGAAACCACAGCCAGCATGATGGCTGCCGTGGCGCATATGACGCCGGTCCTGCTCGATCGCGCCGCTTATGATTTCGCGGGCGTATCCGCGGCGATGGACGGAGCGATGTACGGCAATAGCGGCGCCAAGGCGGCCATCGACATCGCGCTGCACGATCTTGTCGGCCGCGCCACCGGCCGGCCGCTGCACGCGCTATTCGGCGCAAAACTGCGCGAGCGCATACCGGTGCTCGCTGTGGTCGGCTCCGACGATACGGCTGGCGATCTGCGCGAGGCGGAAGCGCGTTACTCTGCGGGCTATCGCGCCTTTAAGATCAAAGTCGGACTGGCTTCGCCCGAGGTCGATGCCGAGCGCACCCGCACCGTCTGCAAGGCGCTGAAAGCGCAAAGTCAAAAAGACGGCGGCGCGTGCCTGGTCTCATCCGACGCCAACCAGGGTTACGATATCCACGCCGCTTTGCATTACGTGCAGGCCGTCGCCGATTGCGGGCTCGATTTTTTCGAACAGCCAGTCGCGGCGCACGATCTCGACGGCATGGCGCGCGTCGCCGCCGCCGCGCCCGGTATTTGGATCGGCGCCGACGAAGGCATTCACTCGGCCGCCGATATCACGCGCCATTCCGAGCGCAAGGCGGCGCGCGGCACGAGCCTCAAGGCCATCAAGCTCGGCGGGTTGCACGCTTTATTCGAAGCGGGCCGGTTGTGCGACCGGCTCGGCATGCGCGTCAACATTTCCTGCAAGACCGGCGAATCGAGCGTCGCGTCGGCGGCGGCCGCGCATATCGCAGCCGTCGTGCCCGCCATCGCCTGGGGGCTTACCGTGACCAGCCCCGGCCTCGCCGAGGATGTGGTCACAGCCCCGCTTCGCGTCGAGAACGGCCACGTCGCGGTGCCGGACGGTCCGGGGCTCGGGATTGAGGTTGACGAGCGCCGCGTGCGGCGCTGTCAGCAGGATTTCAAGCGCGTGGCCTGAGCCGCAATGACCGCGCCAAGCCCTGTGCCTATTCTCGCTCTCGACAAAATCTCCAAGCGGTTCGGGGCCATCGTCATTGCCGACGGCATCGACCTTAAGCTCGGCGCCGGGGAAGCGCTTGGCATTATCGGGCCGAACGGCGCGGGCAAGACGACATTGTTCGGCATGATCAGCGGCACGGTGCCGCCGGATTCCGGCCGCGTAGTTTATGCCGGCAATGACATTACCCATATGCCGCCGGCACGGCGCTGCGCGCTCGGCATCGGCAAATCCGGCGGCACGTCCGAGAGCAAATCCGGCATCGGACGATCGTTTCAAATTCCGTTGCCGTTTTGCGGCATGAGCGTGTTTGAAAATCTGGTCGTGGCGGCAGCGTTTGGCGGCCGACGCCGCGAGCGCGATGCCTATCAGATCTGCATGGACATTCTCGAACGCTGCGGGCTTGCCGACAAAGCCAATCGGCCGGCGGGGAGCCTGACGCTGCTCGATAGGAAGCGGCTCGAGCTCGCGCGTGCGCTCGCTACCGATCCCGCGGTCTTGTTGCTCGATGAAGTCGCCGGCGGCCTGACCGAGCACGAATGCCAGGCGCTGATCGGGTTGATCCGCGAGGCGCGGCGCGGCGGTGTCTCGATCATTTGGATCGAGCATGTCGTGCATGCCTTGATCGCCAGTATCGACCGTTTGCTTGTTCTGCATAACGGCGGGTTCATCGCCGCAGGCGATCCGGCGACCGTGATCAAGAGCCAGCAAGTGTCCGAGATCTATTTGGGGATCGAGGCCGATGCCTGAAGCCGCGCTTCTCGCCGTGGGCGAACTCGACGCCTTTTACGGCGACATCCAGGCTTTGTTCGGCGTCTCGATCGAGGTGGCGGTCGGCGAAGCCGTCGCCGTGATCGGCGCCAATGGCGCCGGCAAGAGCGCGCTGCTCAAAAGCATTGCCGGAGCCTTGCGCTCGCGGCCCGATGCGATCGTGTTCGACGGCGCGCCGATCGGCGGCCTGCCGGCTTTTGCGGTCGCTGCGCGCGGCATTGCGCTCGTTCCCGAGGGCAGGGGACTCTTTCCCTCGTTGAGCGTCGAGGAAAATCTTCTGATTGGCGGCCAGCTCAAACGCGCGGGGCCGTGGAGTTTGGAACGTGTCTTTGAACTGTTTCCGATCCTCGCCGAGCGCCGGAGATTGCCGAGCACGGCGCTGTCTGGCGGCCAGCAGCAGATGGTCGCCATCGGCCGCGCGCTGATGGCGAATCCGAAATTGCTGTTGTGCGACGAGATCAGCCTTGGGCTGGCGCCGATCATCGTACGCGACATCTACGCGCGGCTGCCGGCGATCCTCGCGCAGGGCACCTCGATCGTGCTGGTCGAGCAGGACATCGTGCAGGCGCTGAAAGCGGCGCAGCGTGTCTATTGCCTGCAAGAGGGCCGCGTTGCGCTCGCGGGCGCCGCCAAGAATCTCACGCGCGCGCAAATCGCCGCGGCTTATTTCGGGGTGTAGCGGGTGGACTGGATCAACGTCATCCTCCAGGGCGTATTGGTCGGTGGGCTCTACGCCATGTTTGCCGCCGGTCTGTCGCTGATCTTCGGCGTCATGCGGCTCGTTAATATCGCGCATGGCGATCTGATCGTGCTCGCCGCCTATATCGCGCTGGTCACCACCGAAACGCTCGGCATCGGACCGCTCACTTCGCTCATCATTGCCGTGCCGGTGATGGCGCTGATCGGCTACCTGCTGCAATGGTTTGTGTTGAACCGCACGCTCGGCGACGATCTGTTACCGCCGCTTTTGGTGACGTTCGGGCTTTCGGTGATCATCCAGAACGGCCTGCTGACGTTGTTCACCGCCGACAGCGTCAAATTGCAGGCCGGCGATATCGAAGTGGCGACAATCCGGCTCGCGCAAGGTCTCTATGTCGGCGTGCTGCCGCTGTTGCAGTTCGCAGTCGCGGTCGCGGTCATTGCCGGCTTGCAATTCGTGTTCTATCGCACCGCGCTTGGCCGCGCCTTTCGCGCCACCGCCGACAATCCCGAGGTGGCGCAACTGATGGGGCTCGATAATCGCCGCGTCTTCGCGCTCGCTATGGCGCTGTCGCTTGCGGTGGTGGCAATCGCCGGGGTGTTTCTCGCGGTGCGCGCCAATTTCGATCCGTCACAGGGACCGGCGCGGCTGATCTTCGGCTTCGAGGCGGTGATCATCGGCGGGCTCGGGAGTCTCTGGGGCACGCTCGTCGGCGGCCTCATTCTCGGCGTCGCGCAGGCGATCGGCGCGCATCTCAATCCGGGCTGGCAAATTCTCGCCGGCCACATCGCCTTTCTCATCGTTCTTGCGGTGCGGCCGCAGGGCCTGTTCCCGAAGGTGCGCACATGAGCGAGCCTATAAGTGTGCGCGTCGTCTTCGGCAGCCGTTCGAGCCATATCGGCCTCCTCTTGTGCGGGCTCGGCGTCGCGGCGCTTGCGGCAGCCCCGTTATGGGCCGGCCGCGACGACCTAGAGCTGCTGTCGGAAATCTTCGCCTATGTGGCGCTGGCGAGCCTGTGGAATCTGCTCGCTGGATATGCCGGTCTCGTCTCGGTCGGCCAGCAGGCCTATGTCGGGCTCGGCGCCTATCTGCTTTTTGCCTTCGCCATTCTGGGCGGGATTTCGCCGCTCTGGGCGATCCCCCTCGCGGGCGTCGTTGCCGCGGCCGTGGCGATCCCGGTCGCCGGCTTGGTGTTCCGCCTGCGCGGGCATTATTTTGCCATCGGCACCTGGATCGTGGCGGAGGTGTTTCGCCTCACTGCTTCGCAAATATCCGTCCTCGGCGGCGGCTCCGGCACGAGCCTGCCGGCGTCAATGGTCATCGCCATTGCGCCGACGCGGCAGCTGCGCGATTTCACCGAGTACTGGATCGCCCTCGCGCTCGTGATCTTAATCGTCGCCGCGATCGTTCTCCTGCTGCGCTCGCGCTATGGGCTGGCGCTCAAGGCGATCCGCGACAGCGAAATCGCGGCGCGCTGCAGCGGCGTCGATGTCGCCCGCACCAAGCTCTTGGTCTATATCGTCACCGCCTGCGGCACCGCCATGGTCGGCGCGCTTATCTTTCTGCAGAAACTGCGCATTTCGCCCGACGCGGCATTTAGCGTCAACGACTGGACCGCCTTCGTCATCTTCATCACCGTGATCGGCGGCATCGGCCGGATCGAGGGGCCGATCGTGGGCACGCTGGTTTTCTTCCTGCTGCGCCAGACGCTCGCCGATCTCGGCACGCTCTATCTCATGATGCTCGGCCTGGTGGCGATCCTGGTCATGCTCGCGGCGCCGAAGGGCATTTGGGGCCTCGTGGTCGCGCGCTTTAACTTCTCGGTTTTTCCGCTTGAACGGCGGGTTGTCCTCGACGATGGTACCGCGCGAAAATGACGGCAGAGTAGGGAGAAACGAACCAATGGCGAACAAGATCATCATCAGCTGCGCGATCACCGGCTCGATCCACACCCCGACCATGTCGGATGCGCTGCCGATCACGCCGGATCAGATCGCCACCCAAGCGATCGATGCCGCCAAGGCCGGCGCCGCCATCCTGCACCTGCATGCGCGCGACCCCAAGGACGGCCGCCCGTCGCCTGATCCGGAGGTGTTCCGGCAGTTCCTGCCGCGCATCAAGCAGGCTTGCGACGGGGTGATCAACATCACCACCGGCGGCAGCGTCACCATGACGGTGGAGGACCGCATCGCCGCCGCCACCACCTTCTCGCCTGAAATGTGCTCGCTCAACATGGGCTCGATGAACTTCGCGCTCTATCCCATGGCGGCGCGCTACAAGACCTGGAAGCACGACTGGGAGGAGCCCTATCTCCTGCAGTCGGACCAGAACATCTTTCGCAACACGTTTCGCGACATCGAGCGGATCGCCAGGCTCTTGGGCGACGAGCACGGCGTCAAGTTCGAGCATGAATGCTACGACACCGGCCATCTCTACAATCTCGCCCATTGCGTGGACCGCGGCCTGTTCAAGCCGCCGATCTTTCTGCAGCTGATCTACGGCATCCTGGGCGGCATCGGGCCCGATTTCGACAATCTCTTGTTCATGAAGCGCACCGCCGACCGGCTGTTCGGCGACCAATATGAATGGTCGGTGCTGGCCGGCGGACGGCACCAGCTACCGTTTGCCACCATGGCCAGCATGATCGGCGGCAATGTCCGCGTCGGGCTCGAGGACAGCCTTTATATCGGGCGCGGCAAGCTCGCGACCAGCAATGCCGAGCAGGTGGCCAAAATCCGCCGCATCATCGAGGAGCTCGGTTACGAGGCCGCGACCCCGCAGCAAGCCCGTGCCATGCTGGGTCTCAAGGGCGCCGATCGCGTCAAGTTCTGAGCCGGGCGATCGCGGTCGCCCCGCGCCATTCGCCCACGGGGTTGGAGGCTGGAGTACGATGAGCATGCAAGATGCCAGCGCCCAAGACGCCAGCGTCGAGAACGTCAGCGTCGAGAACGCCGGCGTTGAAGACGCCGGCGTTGAAGACGCCCGTGTTGAAGACGCCAGACTGGCAACGACCGCGGGCG
>DASQRX010000021.1:0-18294 GCA_035642635.1 Xanthobacteraceae bacterium | reverse complement strand
CGGCTTTTTGCCGGCAGGCTCAGAAATTCCAGCGCTGCGCGTTGGCGACCAGAAAATCGCGGAACGCCTGAACGCGCGCAACGGACTTCAGCTCTTCCGGATAGACGAAATAGGCATCGAGCGCGATCGCGTCGGCCTCGCCGAACAGCTGCACCAGGCCGCCGTTCTCCTCGACCAGATAGTCCGGCAGCATGGCGATGCCGAGGCCGCGCTGGCAGGCGCGCAAAATGCCGAGAATATTGTTGATGACAAGATGCGGCGTCCGCGGCCCCTTGCCGTCGCGCGCGACTTCGACGAGCCAGCGCGAGCGTTGCAGATAAGCCGGCACATTGCCGCCGCCCAGCACCAAGACGCGGTGGGCGTCGAGGTCTTCGAAGGTGCGTGGCGTGCCGAAGCGCTTGAGATATTCCGGCGAGGCGTAGACGTGGAAGTGCACCGAGAACAGCTTGCGCTGGATGAGATCGGGCTGTGTCGGCTGGCGCAGCCGGATGGCGACGTCGGCCTCGCGCATGGCGAGGTCGAGCTCCTCGTCGGTGGTCAACAGCGTGATGTGGATCTCCGGAAACAGATCGACGAACTCGCCGAGCCGCGGCGTCAGCCAATGCACGCCGATGCCGGGCGTCGTCGTTACGCGCAGATCGCCGTTCGGCCGCTCACGGCTGTCGGTGAGTTTGGCGCGCGCCGCTTCGAGCTTCATGAAGACGTCGTGCGCCGTGCGGTAGAGCATTTCGCCTTGCTCGGTCAGGATCAGGCCGCGAGCGTGGCGATGAAACAACGAGACTGTCAGCTCCTGCTCGAGCGCACTGACTTGGCGCGACACCGCCGATTGCGACAACCCAAGCTGCTCGCCGGCATGCGTGAAACTGCCCGCCTCGGCGGCGGCGTGAAAGACTTTCAGCTTATCCCAATCCATCTTCTGACCTTTTCCCTCCCCCATGCGGCGAGAGGGACTCACTTATTCGGCCGCGGCGCGGTGCGCCGCTTTTGCCGCCAGGAAACGTTCGGCTTCCAGCGCTGCCATGCAACCGAGCCCTGCGGCGGTGACGGCCTGTCGATAAATATCGTCGGCGACATCGCCCGCGGCGAACAGGCCCGGCACCGACGTCGCGGTCGAATGCGGGGCGGTCTTGATGTAGCCGGAAGCTTTGGTCTCGACCTGTCCGACGACGAGTTCCGTCGACGGCGAATGGCCGATGGCGATGAAAATGCCGTCGACCGCGCGTTCGGTGATCGTGCCGGTCTTGACGTTGCGCAGATGCGCATGCGTGACTTTCAGCGGATCGTTCTTGCCGCGGATGTCGTGCAGCCCGCTGTCCCAGACCACTTCGATCTTGGGATGCTTGAAGAGGCGCTCCTGCAAAATCTTTTCGGCGCGCAGACTGTCGCGGCGGTGCACCAGCGTAACTTTGGACGCGAAATTGGTGAGGAATAGAGCTTCCTCGACCGCGGTATTGCCGCCGCCGATCACCAGAACTTCCTTGTTGCGGTAAAAGAAGCCGTCGCAGGTAGCGCAGGCGGAGACGCCATAGCCGCGGAATTTCTGCTCGCAGGGCAGATCGAGCCAGCGCGCTTGCGCGCCGGTGGAGAGGATCACGGCGTCGGAAAAATAGACGTCACCGGAATCGCATTCGATGCGGAACGGGCGCTGCTTGAGGTCGAGCTTGGTGACGTGATCGGTGATGAGCTTGGTGCCGACATGCTCGGCCTGTTTCTGCATCTGCTCCATGAGCCAGGGGCCCTGGATCACGTCGGCGAAGCCCGGATAGTTCTCGACGTCGGTGGTCGTGGTGAGCTGGCCGCCGGCGGCAAGGCCCTGGATCAGGATCGGATCGAGCATGGCGCGCGCGGCATAGATCGCCGCCGTATAGCCGGCCGGCCCAGATCCGATAATCACGACCTTGGCAACGGTAGCATGCGAAGGGGTAGTGTTGGACACCGGCCTGATCCCGTCGTTTGCGGTAGGGCCGACGCCCGATTGGGGCTCAACCCGCCTGAAAGCCCCGCGAGGACAGCAATCTATGTAGAGATTCTTTCGAGCTATGCAAGATACGCAACCCCCCCATAGCCACAGGAGGTTGGAACTTAGCTCGGGCTGCCGTGTCCGGCCTAAAGCCCGGCCAGAAGCCTCAAGTCCCGGCGCTTAGCGCCGACGGGGGTTCACTTCCACTCGACCTTCATGACCTCGTAGGCCTTGGCGCCGCCCGGGGTGACGACCTCGACCTGCGCACCCTTCTTTTTGCCGACAAGAGCGCGGGCGAGCGGGGAGGTGATGGAAATCTTGCCCTTTTTGGCGTCCGCCTCGGGCTCGCCGACGATCTGCCAAACCGCTTTCTTGTCGGTGTCTTCGTCGACCAAAGTCACGGTCGCGCCAAACGTTATGGTGTCCCCGGAAAGTTTTGAAACGTCAATAACTTCGGCGCGGGCGAGCTTGTCTTCGAGCTCGGCAATGCGGCCCTCATTGAGCGACTGGGATTCCTTGGCGGCGTGATATTCGGCGTTTTCCGACAAGTCGCCATGGGTGCGCGCATCGCTAATCTGCTGGATGATGCGCGGCCGCGCGGTCTGCTGGCAATGTTTGAGCTCGGCCTCAAGGGCTGAATAGCCCGCCGCCGTCATCGGAATCTTATCCATCGGCCTAAAACCTCCAATGCCCACTCGTGTCCGGATTTCGCAGTCGGCGGCTCGCGGGAAGCCGAAATGCGAGCCTCGGAATCAGACGGACATACATCCTCATTCTAGAGCGGTTCTCGAATTTGGTGTCCCCAAAAGAGTTTAGTCACTAGCGTTCAGTTACGGGAGTTTGGTCGCCGAACTTTGGGAACTTCGAATTCCACCGCACCAGAGACAAAAATTCAATCGCGAGCCGAAGCATTGTCCGGCCGCGCGATTGCGAACCCTGTCTCTACACGGACCGGCGCTAGTTAAGGCCGTCCCGATGCTGGATCAGACGCGGCCCCGAAATAGCTCTGCAGCGCACACACCTCGAGGTCGCCCCCGAGATAGGCCCTGATGCCCTGCGCTGCGGCGACGGCCCCTGAGAGAGTGGTGTAGTACGGCACTTTATGCAAGAGGGCAGCCCGGCGCAGCGACCGGCTGTCGTTGAGCGCCGTCGCCCCTTCCGTGGTGTTGAAAACCAGCTGCACTTCGCCGTTCTTGATGGAGTCGACGATGTGCGGGCGGCCTTCGGCGACTTTGTTGATCTTCACCGCGGCGACGCCGTTCTCGGCGAGGTAGCGCTGCGTACCCGAGGTGGCCAAGACCTTAAAGCCCAGTTCAGTCAGGAGCCGGGTCGCTTCCAGGATGCGTGACTTATCGGCGTCCTTGACCGAGACGAACACTGTGCCGGTTTTCGGCAGCCGCGAGCCGCCGCCGAGTTGGCTTTTGACGAAGGCGACATTGTAGTCGCGGTCGATGCCCATCACTTCGCCGGTCGATTTCATCTCCGGGCCCAGTACGGTATCGACCGCGGAGCCGAAACGGGCGAACGGGAACACCGATTCCTTGACGCCGATATGCTTGGCCGCGCCAGGCTCGAAATTCTGCGGCTTGAGCTCGAAGCTCGCCAAGGTTTCGCCGGCCATGACGCGGGCCGCGATTTTCGCCGCCGGAATGCCGGTCACCTTGGCGACGAACGGCACCGTGCGGGACGCCCGCGGATTGACTTCGAGCACGTAGATATCGCCGTTCTTGATGGCGTATTGCACGTTCATCAGGCCGCCGACCTTGAGCGCGAGCGCGAGCTCGCGAGTCTGCCGCTCGAGTTCATCGATTGTTGCCTTGTCGAGCGAATGCGGCGGCAGCGAGCAGGCTGAGTCGCCGGAATGGATGCCGGCTTCCTCGATGTGCTCCATGATGCCGGCGATGTAGCTGTCCTTGCCGTCGGCGAGACAATCGACGTCGACCTCGACGGCGTCGGTGATGTAGCGGTCGATCAGGAGCGGGCGCTTATCGGAGACCGCGAGTTCCGAGGGCCGATCGAGATCGGAGGCCAAGCGCGCGACATAGCGGTCGAGCTGATGTCCGTCATGTACGATTTCCATGGCGCGGCCGCCCAACACGTAGGAGGGGCGGATCACGATCGGGTAGCCGATCGCGTCGGCAATCGCGCGGGCCTTTTCCGGACTGTCTGCGATGCCGCTCTTGGGCTGACGCAGCTTGAGCTGTTCGAGCAATTGCTTGAAGCGGTCGCGGTCTTCGGCGAGATCGATGGCGTCTGGCGATGTGCCGAGGATCGGCACTTTCGCCCACTCAAGGGCTGCTGCGAGTTTGAGCGGCGTCTGGCCGCCGAATTGCACGATGACGCCGTGCAGTGTGCCCTTGCTGCGCTCGGCATCGATGATCTCGATCACGTCCTCGGTCGTCAGCGGCTCGAAATAGAGGCGATCGGAGGTGTCGTAATCGGTCGACACCGTCTCCGGATTGCAGTTCACCATGATGGTTTCGTAGCCGACGTCTTTGAGCGCGAAACAGGCGTGGCAGCAGCAATAATCGAACTCGATGCCCTGTCCGATGCGGTTTGGCCCGCCGCCGAGAATGACAACCTTCTTCTTATCGGACGGCTCAGCCTCGTCGACGACGCGGCCGGCGAACGGCACTTCGTAGGTCGAATACATGTAGGCGGTGGGCGAAGCGAATTCGGCGGCGCAGGTGTCAATGCGCTTGAAGATCGGGCGCACGCCAAGCGCACGGCGGCGCTGCGATACGTCTTCGGTCTTGAGGCCGGTGAACTGGCCGAGCCGCGCATCGGAAAAGCCCATGGCCTTGAGCCGGCGCAGCGCGCTTGCGGTTGTCGGCAAGCCCTTCCTGCGGATCGCTGCTTCCATATCGATGATGCCGCGAATCTGTTCGAGGAACCACCGATCGATGCGGCACGCAGTGTGAATTTCGTCATTGCTCATGCCAAACCGCATCGCCTGCGCCACCGCGAGGAGACGATCCGGCGTCGGTGTGCCGAGCGCGGCCCGGATGGCGTTCTTGTCGTCGCCCTGGCCGAGGCCAGGGATCGCGATTTCGTCGAGACCGGTCAGGCCGGTTTCGAGCGAGCGCAGCGCCTTCTGCAAGCTCTCCTGGAAGGTGCGGCCAATCGCCATCGCCTCGCCGACCGATTTCATCGAGGTGGTCAGCACCTGTTCGGCGCCGGGAAATTTCTCGAAGGCAAAGCGCGGTATTTTGGTGACGATGTAATCGATGGTCGGCTCGAACGAGGCGGGCGTGGCGCCGCCGGTGATGTCGTTGGCGATCTCATCGAGCGTGTAGCCGACCGCGAGTTTCGCCGCGACCTTGGCGATCGGAAATCCGGTCGCCTTCGACGCCAGCGCCGACGAGCGCGATACCCGCGGGTTCATTTCGATGATGACGAGCCGTCCATCCTCCGGATTGACGGCGAACTGCACATTGGAGCCGCCGGTCTCGACGCCAATCTCGCGCAGCACCGCGATCGAGGCGTCGCGCATGATCTGATATTCCTTGTCGGTCAGCGTCAGCGCCGGCGCGACTGTGATCGAGTCGCCGGTATGCACGCCCATCGGATCGAAGTTCTCGATCGAGCAGATGATGATGCAATTGTCGTTCTTGTCGCGCACCACCTCCATCTCGTACTCTTTCCAGCCGAGCACGGATTCCTCGATCAGCACCTCGGAAGTGGGCGAGGCGTCGATGCCGCGTTCGACGATCTCGATGAACTCCGATTTGTTGTAGGCGATGCCGCCGCCGGTGCCGCCGAGCGTGAACGACGGCCGGATGATCGCCGGCAGGCCGATGTCATCGAGCGCTTCGAGCGCCTGAATCAGCGTCTTGATCTGATGCGAGCGCGGCGTCGCAAGCCCGATCTTGGTCATCGCCTCGCGGAACAGCTTACGGTCTTCCGCCTTGTCGATGGCGTCGGCGGTGGCGCCGATCATGGTGACGTCGTACTTCTCCAGCGTGCCCATCCGGCGCAGCGACAGCGCGGTATTGAGCGCGGTCTGCCCACCCATGGTGGGCAACAGCGCGAAACCGCCGGGCAGAACATGGCGTTCCTTGGCGATGATCTTGGCGACGATCTCCGGCGTGATCGGCTCGATATAGGTCGCGTCGGCGATGTCCGGATCGGTCATGATCGTCGCCGGATTGGAATTGACGAGGACGACGCGATAGCCCTCGGCCTTGAGCGCCTTGCAGGCTTGCGTGCCGGAATAATCGAACTCGCAGGCCTGGCCGATGACGATCGGCCCCGCGCCAATGATCAGGATCGAGGATATGTCGGTCCGTTTGGGCATCGCACTTTAATGTTAGGTACAAAAAAAGAGCGCCCTTGAGGCGCGCCCCGCGCTTTCTCCGAAAGCGCTATCCATATAGTGAGCGTGCGTTCGGACGCAAAACCGGTGTCCACTTTTGCTGAACGCACGCTAGGCTGAGCCAGGCTCCGCGCGAGGGGGTCTTAGACCAGATTCGAGGGGGAGGGAAGGGCAGGTGCCCCATCTGTGAACACCCTCGCAGAGCGGCATTTCTGCGATGTTGCGGTAGCCGTTGACTTCTTGCGCGCGCCGTCGAGATTAGGCCGTAGAAGACCAACAAAACATAGGGAGCGTCACGCCGTGAATGTCCGCGCCAATGTGACCGCGTCGAAGCCCGTGGCCAAGCCGCCGTTCCGCGCCGAGCATATCGGCAGCCTCTTGCGTCCGGCGGAACTGATGGCCGAGCGCGCCCGCTTCGCGCGCGGCGAGATCGATCAGACAGCGCTTACTGCCGCCGAAGACAGGGCGATTCGCGGCGCCGTCGCGCTGCAGGAACAGCTCGGCTTCAAGTTCGTCACCGACGGAGAATTCCGCCGCCGCTCCTATCACAGCTTCTTCTATCGTGAGCTCGGCGATCTCAGCATCGATACGATCGGCGGTACCGACGCGAAGGGCGCGGAAGGCGGCAGAGGCAGCCGCGGCGCGCAGCCGATGGCTGAGATCGGCAGCCGCGTGCAATGGACGCATCCGATCAATGGCGGCGATGCGGCTTTTCTCAAAACGAATTCGGACCGCGTGCCCAAGATTACGATCCCCGGCCCCTGCGCGCTGCACTTTCGCGGCGGCAATGCCGCCGTGCTGGCGAGTGCCTACACGGATATCGATCAGTTCTGGTCCGACACGGTGGACGCTTTCACCAAAGAGCTTCGCGCGCTCGTCGAGGCGGGCTGCCACTATGTTCAAATCGACGAAACGGCCTTTGCCAAATTCGGCGATCCCGATGTGCAGGCGACGCTTGCCACGCGCGGCGACGATTGGAGCCGGCTGATCGACACTTATATCGCCGTCACCAATCGCGTCTTGCGCGCGGCGCCTGCGCAATTGCACGTCGGCATGCATCTGTGCCGTGGCAATCGCGGCGGCCATTGGCATTCCGAAGGCAGCTACGAGGACGTCGCGGAGCGGCTGTTCAATGCGCTCGAAATCCCGTTCTATTTTCTTGAATACGACAGCCCGAGAGCGGGCAATTTTACCCCGCTTCGCTTTGTACCGGGCCACAAATCGGTGGTGCTCGGGCTGGTCTCGACGAAGGTCCCCGAGCTTGAGGATAAGACCGCGCTGCGCAAGCGGCTCGACGACGCCACCAAATTTGTTACGGTGGATCGTCTCGCCATCAGCCCGCAATGCGGCTTCGCCAGCGTCGAAACCGGCAATCCGGTCACGCCAGAGGCGCAGCGGCGCAAGCTTGAACTGGTCTGCAATCTGGCCCGCGAGGTTTGGGGCGAAACATAAGAAAAGACCACACATAAAAAGCATGGGGGAGAAGATGTTGCGAAGAAAAATTGGATGCGCAATTGGACGCGCCGTGGGCGCGGCGGCGCTGGTGCTGTCGATGCTCGCCGCTGCTGCTGCCGCCGACGACAGCGCCAACTATCCGAACCGGCCCGTCCGCATGCTCGCGGCCTCAGCGGCGGGCGGCAATCCGGACGTCATCGCGCGGCTCATCTCCGCCCGGCTGAGCACGGTCTTCAACAATCCGTTTCTCGTCGAAGACGTGCCGGGCGTCGGCGGCGTGATCGCCGCCAATCAGACCGTCGAGGCGCCGCCTGACGGCTATACACTCTCGCTCAACGACACAGGCGCGCTCGCCATCAACCTCGCGATGAATCCCGCGGTCAAATACACGCTCAAGGACTTCACTCCGATTACGGCGCTGGCGACGCTGCCGACGGTTCTGGTGATCAAGCCCGCGGTGCCGGCCAATACGCTTGCGGAATTCGTGGCACTTGCCAAATCCAAGCCCGGCACCATGACATTCGGCTCGGCCGGTTCCGGCTCGATCCATCAGTTCACGATGATCATCTTCGCGCAGCAAGCCGGGATTCAATTGCTGCACGTGCCTTATCGCGGCGGCACCGGGCTCGTGAACGCATTGCTGACCGGAGAAGTCGATTCCGGCTGGTCGGGGATTTCGAATGTCCTGTCCCTGATCCAGACCGGCAAATTGCGCGCGCTGTGCCTGAGCGTCTTGGAGCGCGACTTGTCGCTGCCCGACGTGCCGACCTGCTCCGAGCTTGGCTACAAGGGCTTCAACGTGGCGACAACGCTCGGCCTGCAATCTTCGGCGGGGGTCTCGCCGGCCATCGTCGCCAAGCTGCAGTCGGCGGTGGCAAAAATCTTGCGCGAGCCGGAAATGGCCGAGCGCATGAAAACGCTCGGGATTCACATCGCCGAAAACGGCACCGCGGCTTATGCGCAATTCATGCAGGACGATCTCAAACGCTACACCGACGTCGTCAACGAGTTTCACCTGCAGATCAAGTAGCGACCCGGCGCTCAGCCGCGCCACAACTCGATGAGCGGACCCTGCGGGCCAAACACCGGATCAGCCACAGGCGGCGGGACGTTGGGAATTTCAGGGATCGCCTTTAAGCGGGCGGCCTTGCTGGCGCGGCAAAGATTATATGTTCCATTCGGCGGATAGGCGCCGATCACCAAAAGTCCCGGGCTCGAGAACAGGCCTTGATGCCCGGTGCCGGCCGGCAGGATGACGACGTCGCCCGGCACGATATCGATCTCCTGGCCCTTCTCGCCGCCGAAGCGGACCGTGGCGCGTCCGCGCGCGATCGCCATCGCCTCGTGGATGGTCGAATGATAGTGCGGATAGGAAAAAACACCGTCGTTCCGCCACATATCGCCCCAGCCGTTCGCCGCGAAGGTCTTTTCGATCAGGTCTTCGGGGTACGGCGTGCCGCCAAGGTGGATGCCGCCGCGATAGAGCACGAAAGGCAGCTTCGGATTGTTCGGAATCCGGCCATCATCGGCGAATTTATGGGTGACAGGATCGGGCAGGTTCATTGCCATTACACTAAGGTGGGCGTTGCCTCAACGCGCCAACAGCCTGCCGGTTTTATCGGGCATTGGGTTGACAATTCCTAACGCCAAGCGGTTTCGAAGGCAGTTTCAGCTCCGCCAGGCCGGTCTTTCGGCGCGCCGTCACTTGGCTTTGCGCATCAAGCCTAAAAATCGGTCAAATAAAAGGTGACTATCGCGCGGACCTGGCGAGGCTTCGGGATGGTATTGCACCGAAAACACCGGCCGGTCGTTGAGCGCGATGCCACAATTGGAGCCGTCGAACAAAGAGACATGTGTCTCCACGGCATTGGCGGGCAGCGTCGCGCGGTCGACGGCGAAGCCATGATTCATGGAGGTGATTTCGACCTTGCCGGTGGCCAGGTCCTTCACCGGATGATTGGCGCCGTGATGGCCCTGATGCATTTTCATGGTCTTGGCGCCGACCGCGAGCGCCAGCATCTGATGGCCGAGACAAATCCCAAAGACCGGCTTTTTCTCGATCAGCGCGCGGATCACCGGCACGGCATATTCGCCGGTCGCGGCCGGGTCGCCGGGGCCGTTGGACAGGAAAATGCCGTCGGGTTTCAGCGCCAATATGTCCTCGGCCGAGGTCGTCGCCGGCACCACCGTGACCTTGCAGGCATGGCCGGCAAGCTGACGCAGGATGTTGCGCTTGATGCCGTAGTCGATGGCGACGACGTGGAATTCGGTGCCATTCTGCCGGCCGTAACCTTGGCCCCAAAGCCAGGGCGTTTCGTCCCAGGTGAAACGCTGGCCGGTCGTCACCATCGGCACCAGATCCATGCCGACAAGGCCCGGCCAGGCCTTCGCTTCGCGCTTGAGCATTTCAACATCGAAGTGGCCGGACGGCTCATGAGCGATGACGGCGTTGGGCATGCCCTTTTCGCGGATCAAGGCAGTGAGCGCACGCGTATCGATGCCGGCAAGCCCAATGACGCCCCGGCTCTTCAGCCAGGTATCGAGATGCCGCGTGGCGCGGTAGTTCGAGGGCTGCGTGATGGCGGAGTGCAGCACCACGCCGCGCGCGCCAGGGGTCGCTGCGAGGTTGACGGTCTCGATGTCTTCCTCGTTGGTGCCGACATTGCCGATATGGGGAAATGTGAAGGTGATGATCTGGCCGGCATAGGACGGATCGGTGAGGACCTCCTGGTAGCCGGTCATCGCCGTATTGAAGCAGACCTCGCCCACGGCGTGGCCCGTCGCGCCAAACCCAAAACCTTCGAGCACCGTGCCGTCGGCGAGGACCAACAGCGCCGTCGGAGTAGGCTCCGACCAGCCGGAATCGTCTTGTTCGCGTGCCATGAGCGGCCTAGATAGCCCCGGGTCACCGCGGCGTCAAAGCGGCAAAACTGGCAGTGAAAGGTGGGGGTGAATAAGTTGGCAATGCTGTTCGATCCGCTCACTTTGTTCGGGCTTTTTGCCGTCACCGCGATGCTGGTCTGCTATGCCCTTGAGGACCGCAACGCGTTATTTGTCCTGGCCTTCGCGGGTGCATGCGCGCTCGGATCGGTCTATGGGTTTCTGCAAGGCGCCTGGCCGTTCGGATTGGTCGAGGGCGTGTGGTCTTTAGTGGCGCTGCGGCGGTGGTGGATGCTGCCGCAAGGGACGCGAAGTGCGGCGCAAAGTGGCGCTTCCCCGCAATAATAACCAACGACGAGGTTCGATGTGCTCCGGGACACTATCAGCAACGACACCAAAGAGGCGATGAAGGCCGGTCAGGCGCTGCGCGTTTCGACGCTGCGGCTGATCAATGCCGCCATCCTGCAAAAGGAGACGAGCGGCGCCGAGCGGCTCAAGCTCAGCGACGCCGAAATCGTCGATGTGATGCAGAAGATGGTGAAGCAGCGCCAAGAATCGTTCGAGATTTACGAGAAAGCCGGCCGCCCCGAGCTTGCCGCTAAAGAGCGCGAAGAGATCGAGATCATCCAGACCTATCTGCCCAAGCAGATGTCGGACCTCGAGGCCGCGAGCGCCATCTCGGCGCTGGTGAAGGAACTCGAAGCCGCGACCTTGAAAGACATGGGCCGCACCATGGCGGCGCTCAAGCAGCGGTTTGCCGGGCAGATGGATTTCGGCAAGGCCGGCGCGGTGGTGAAGAAGCTCCTGGGCGGCGGGTAGCGCGGGCGGCCGGTACCGCGACGTGGCCTACGCCACGGCTTGGCATTAAATCTATCAAATTAAGCAAAGCACCCCGGCGACACGGCCGGGGTTCTTAGGCTTCGATCCAAGCTGTTCTCCCAGGGCCTAAGCGGCACCATGGTGCGCGGGCCGATGGCTGGCGATTTTGACGGCGTCGCGGCTCGGGCGAGCAGCGACTTGAGAGCCGCTCTTGCGCGCGGCAACTTGCACATCCGGGTGCGTGGCGGTCCAAGCGTCTCGCCCGCCGTCCGCCTGATATTGCAGCGGCAGCGCATTGCCCGTTCCATCGCGCGGATTGAAAGATTGGGCCAAAGCCGGAGACGCGACACTCACTGCGGCCAGTGCGGCAATGAGAGCAAGTTTTGAAATCTTGATCATGAGTATCTCCCTGATGAGCAAACGAGGCATGATACCTCGTTGCTCGGGGAGATGGCCCGGCGCCGGTGATCTCTAATCGGCGATGAAGGAAATGGTCTCTATGACCGGAGTGAATAATGTTTGGGGAGCGATGCAGCGGTTCCAGGGCCGAGATGCGCGTCCTGACGCCGCCGTGAAGAAAGTTTGATATCGCCGCTCGAGGCAATGACACTACATATCGTCTATTGTCCGGTCAGCGGCAGAAAAGCCGCGCCATAAGCCGCGATTGTTTCACGTCTTTGAACGGTCCATTCGAGAAAGCGCCAGTTAAATATTGCCAAGTACGAAATAGCTCTCCGTCGTCGAGGCACCGCTTTGTTGCTTCGCCGTCAGGAGAAAGACCATGATCAATACATCAACGCCTGGCGCCGCGGCTGTCGGGGGAATCGCGCAAGCGGACGCCAAATATAGCGGTAGGATCGGATTGCTGTTTTCGGCGGTCCTGCAGCGCGTGTACGCCGCGCATGTGGAAAAAGCGCAGATGCGTTTCGCGCCTACAGCTGTTTACCCAAGCCGTGTCATCAAACACCGCTCTGGGTAGATCTTATTTGCTGTCGTTCGTGCTTTCGCCGACCGCGAGCCAAACATCCGCCGACGTCGTGCCGCCGCTGCCAAGCGAGCGCTGCACCATGACGACATCGGTCCAGTGCCCGAACTTGTAGCCGACCGACGGCAGGTAGCCGACCTCCTTGAATCCGCACGATATGTGCAGCTTGATCGACGGCGTATTGGCGGCGTCGATATAGCCGATCATTTGTCGGTAACCGGCGGCGGCACAGGCGTCAATCAAAGCCGGCAACAGGACACGTCCGATCCCGGCATTGAGGTGGTCGGGATGGACATAGATCGAGTGCTTCAAGGTGTAACGGTAGGCCGGCCGCTTGCGAAACTGCAGGGCATAGGCATAGCCGACGATCATGCCGCCGCACTCGGCGACCAGGTGCGGGACCTGATGCTTGCGCATGTTGCGCCGGCGCTTCTTGAGGTCGTCCGGATTGGGCAATTCGGCGTCGTGCATCAGCGAAGGATCGACGCCGCGGGCGATGTGGTGGCGATAAATGCCGAGCATCGCCTCGACATCTTCGTCCCGGGAGGCGCGAATGACGATAGGCGGGGAATTGACGTTCATGTCTTAGCAGTTGAGGTCTTGGCAGTTCAGGTCTTGGCAGTTCACGTCTTGGCAGTTCACGTCTTGACCGGTCGGGGCGTTACTCGCGGATCACGTAAGTGTAGAACCGGATTGTGCCCGAAGCGTCGGTCTCGCGATAGACGCCCTGGATCTCCGCCTCAAAGCCGGGAAACAGATTGCTGCTGCGTTCGAACACTTTGAGATAGTCGATCATCGGTTGTGCCCGTCCGCCAAGTCGCTCGCCCGGGACGATTGTCGCAATGCCGGGCGGGTAGACGACGAACAGTGTCGCCGCGATCCGTCCGTCGATCTCGCCGATCGGCAGGTAATCGACATTGTTGCGCACCAGCTGACGCCCCGCCTCGTGCGGCGTTATTGCCGGTTCCGGAAGATGTTTTGCCAGAAACTGCGCTTGCTGCAGCGCGCTGACATTCTCGGCGCGAAAGAAGGAATGCATCTCCTGGCATAAATCGCGCAGCCGCAAGCCGCGATAGCGTTTCGGCCGCGCCGCGACGAATTCAGGAATGGCATAATCAAGGAGCGCGTTGTCGTCATGCAGCCGTTTGAAGGCGACAAGCGCGCTGACCAGCGTGCCGGCCTTGCTGGCTTCGACGCCGGGCGTCAGCAGAAACAGCAATGAATTGAGATCGTTCTTTTCCGGCACAACGCGGTTCTCGCGCAGATATTGCGAGACGACGGGGGCCGGGATGCCGTGCGCTTCGTATTCGCCGGTCGAGCGATCAAAGCCCGGCGTCAACAGCGTCAGCTTGTTCGGATCGGTGATGGCGAAGCCGGGGAGCACGTCGGTAAAGCCGTGCCACAATGCGCCCGGCAGGAATTCCCAGAACTTTGAGTGGCTCGCCAGCGCATCGGTGGCGACGCTTTCCCAGGGAACTTCGTGCACGCCGCCTTCTTGGGCAGCGTCGGGCAGCCGAACGCGATCGGGCACGAAGGGATCGAAAAACCAGCGCCGCGCCGGATCCTGCTCCCGCCGTTCGAACTCTTGCCGCACCGCGCGCAATTTCTTCCGCAGTTCGATGCCGAGCCGGATCGTGTCATCCCACAACACCTCGCCGGAGCGGCCCTTCATCATCTGGGCGCCGACATCCAATGAAGCGAACAGCGGGTAGAACGGCGACGTCGAGGCGTGCTGCAGAAAACTTTCGTTGAAGCGGCGATGCTCGACCCGGCGCCGCTGCCCGCGAATATGATTGTCCTTGATGTGTATCTGCGAGGCTTGCGAAAAGCTCGCCAGCTGCTTGTGGCTCGATTGCGTGGCGATGATGCCTGGCGCGTTGTCAGCCAAGTCGCGCAGCCCCATGGCAAAGCGGCCGGCATAGATCGGATGAAATTTCATGAAGCCGGCCCACGCCTCATCAAACATAATGTAATCGCAGAGCGGGCCGATGCTGGCGAGAATGTGCCGGGCGTCGTAAATCGTGCCGTCATAGGTGCACTGCTCGATGACAGCCGCCCGGAATGGCCGCTCGCGCGTCCAGGCGTCGGCGTCCTTGACCAGCGGATTGGTCCGGATCGCTTCGCGAATGGCGGTCTCGTCGAGTGCGGAAGGCTCGAGCGGGCCGATCAAGCCATAAGCGTTTCGCTTGGTCGGGAGATAAATCGGAATGCCGCCGCCCATGAGCAGCGCGCCGTGATGCGCCGCCTTGTGATTGTTGCGGTCGAACAGAACCAGATCGCCCTCGGCAATGAGCGCGGACAACACGATCTTGTTGGACGCGGAGGTGCCGTTAAGGACGAAATAAGTTCGCTCGGCGCCGAAAATTTCCGCGGCTTCCTTCTGGGCCTGGAGCGCCGGGCCTTCATGGGTGAGCAGGTCGCCGAGTTCTAAGACTGAGTTGTCGAGATCGTCGCGAAACACCGCTTCGCCGAGATGCTCCATGAAAATGCGGCCGATCGGACTGCGGCTGTAAAAGACGCCGCCGTTGTGCCCCGGGCAGGTCCACAATTGATTGCCCTCTTCGGCATAATCGACCAGTGCGCCGAAGAACGGCGTCTTCAACGTTTGCGCATATTGCGTCAGGCGGCTGACGAGATTTCGCGCAATGAATTCCGGCGTCTCCTCGGCCAGGAAGACATAGCCGTCGATGAAGTCGAGAACTTCCACCGGCACGTCCTCGAACCGCCGGCGCCGCACCAAAAGCATGATCGGCATTTCCAGGCCGCGCCGGCGCATCAGATTGATCAGCGAGGCGCTCTTGCCCTCGAGTCCTTTCTTCCCCCAGTCGACGACCAGGCAACCGATGGCGGCGTCGGTCTGCACCGCGAGTTCGGCGTCTTCGATCCGCGGAGCCCGCACAACCTGAAAGCCGAGTCGTTGAATGGCGGCGATGATCTGCGCGACGCGCATGCCCTCGAGGTCTTCGGATTCAAAGGTCGGAGCCGCAAACAGAAACGTAAATCGCTGGACGAAGTTCATGGGGGCGATCTGCCTAAGCGCTTGAAAATCGCAGCTTATTGTTTTGGATGACGCGCGTGTGACCGGCGCTTCGTTGTCCCCTTTGCACGAAGATCGGCGTTCTTGGCACGCGCGCGAAGCAATTGCTAACAGGGGGAAAAGCGGACATTCTGCCGCCCCTTTGACGGTTTGGCAGTGCAATATAAAGAGACCGAAATGCCGTCCTGTCCCATTCGCGGCGTGCGCAGCGTCGAGCTTACGACCACCAATTTCGACGAGGCCGCGCGCTTCTACGAAACCATATGGAATCTGGAGCCGGTCGAGACGCGAAAAGCGTCCCGCTATTTCCGCGGTACCTCGGGCTATCATCATCTTCTCGGCCTGCATGCGGGTGCGCAGCCCGCGGTGGTGCGCATCGTTTTCGATGTCGCCGACCGTACATCGATCGATGCCTTGCATCGCGCGATCGTTGTGTCCGGCGGCAAGCCCGGTGCGCCCGCGCCGGTGTCGATCGCAGGCGGCGGCTACGGCTTCGGCTGCAAGGATCCCGACGGTCGCAACCTCGCTTTCCTATGCGAGGCCGCAGGCCATGCCGACACGGCGGACCAGAGGGACCGGCCGCGCAAGATCGTGCACGTCAATCTCAACACGCGCGATTTCGACGCCACTCTGAAATTCTTCACCGCGGCGCTCGGCTTTCGCGTCGTCGACGACAATGCGCCGCTGTGGTTCCTGCATTGCGACAATAGCGATCATGCCTCAATCGTGCTGGCCAAGACCAATCTGCCGACGCTCAATCACATCGCCTTCGAGATGCCCGAGTTCAATTCGGTGATGCGCGGCATGGGCCGCATGAAGGACAACGGCTACCCGATCGAATGGGGCCCGGGCCGCCACGGACCGGGCGACAACGTGTTCGCCTATTTCTGCGGCCCCGACGAAGTGCCGCTCGAATACGCCGCCGAGGTGCTGCAAATCGACGACAGTTACGAGCCGCGGCCATCGGCTTACTGGAAATACGCACCCGGCCGCTCCGACCAATGGGGGATCACACAACCGCGCTCTGCGCGCTACTATCGGGTGCAGCGTCTGTTCGGATTTACGGCCGACGGTGACCGGCTGAATTGAATAGCGGAGAGCGCACTGGTCTGTACAAGGCGGTTTCCAGCAGGTCTGAGTTGAGGCAATGCTATATTATGAATCTGTCTAACAAAGATTCGAGTCGGTTATGGCGCGCTCTACCAAAACTGTCCTTAAGGTTCCGGCGCGGCTAAATCGCGCTCAACTTCAGCTGGGGATTGACCGCCTGGCTAAGGTGCTAGATCAAGTCAGGGAGTTTGAGCCCCAAAGTGTCACCGACCAGCTTAACATCCCGCACGTCCAGCAACTCTCTGCTGCAATTGACGACGCGCTCGTCCGCACATTTGGTCATGACAGCATCGACTATGATCGTTATCGACATGCCACAGATTTCGACAATGGTCCCTTCAATTACGCTTACGAAGTGCCAATTCATCAGGTTCATGACTCCCTGGCTCGATCAAAAGCTCGGAACATCGCCCTTTTGGAGCAAGCAATCGAGTCTTTGAAAGAGCGGTTGGCGGAAAATGAGGCTCTTTCGGAACCGGAAGACCTCCCTTATGCCGTTTCGCGGCAGCCGATGTCCCCGAGTGCAGCGTCAAGCAATAAGGTTTTTATCGTTCACGGCCATGCGGGAGAAGCCCGTGAAGCTGTCGCACGTTTCCTAGAGCGACTTGGCTTTGAACCGATTATTTTGCATGAGCAAGCAAACCAAGGCAAAACCATTATCGAGAAATTCGAAGCTCATGCTGGTGTTGGATTTGCTGTCATTCTGCTAACGCCCGATGATGTGGGTGGCCCTTCTGCCAGCGAACAGAAAGCTCGTGCGCGACAAAACGTAATATTGGAGCTCGGTTATTTCATCGGCCGACTAGGCCGCGGCCGGGTTTGTGCATTGAAGGCGGGTGACATCGAAATGCCATCGGATATTCTTGGGGTTGTGTGGACGCCCTACGATGCAAGCGGAGCCTGGAAACTTGGCTTGGCGAAGGAGCTGCAAGCAGCCAAATACTCCATTGATTGGAACAAAGTGATGACGTGACTCGATTTCGCTTCTTCCAATCTGTGGTAGAGAAAACAAAGATTAGAACGTTAGGTTAGGGAGAATGTCCGTGCGCCGCTCATTTTCACTTTTGATTGCCTGCCTTGTCTTGTCCGCACCAACGTTCGGTGCCGCCGCGGACGATTGGCCGGACCGTCCGATCCGCACGCTGACGACGACGAGCCCGGGCGGCATCAGCGACGTCTTCATGCGCGCGCTTGCGGAAAAGCTCGGGCCGAAGCTCGGCAAGCCGATCGTGATCGAGAACCGGCCCGGCGGCATGCAGAATGTCGGTGCCCGCGCCTGCCAGGATTCGGCGCCGGACGGCTACACGATCTGTATCATCAATGCCGATCCGATCATCTACAACCAGTTCCTGATCAAGGACATGCCATTCGATCCGGTGCACGGCTTGCAGCCGATCACCAAGCTGTTCGATCTGCTTCACGTCTTGGTGGTGAATTCCGATCTGAAAGTGAAGAATGTCGACGAGCTTGTGGCGCTGTCGAAGGCGAGGCCCGGCACGCTGTCCTACACGACGCCGGGCGCGCCGATGGTGCTCTATATGGAGACGCTGAAAAAAGAGCGCGGCGCCGACTGGGTGCGCGTGCCGTTCAAGGGCGGCGGCGAGGCGGTGAACTCGATTCTGAGCGGCTCGACGCCGATCGGGCTGTTCGGCGAAGGCAATGTCATCGGCCAGATCAAGGCCGGCACCATGACCTCGCTGGTGATGATGAACAATATCCACTCGCCGAATTTC
>DASQRX010000020.1:0-42850 GCA_035642635.1 Xanthobacteraceae bacterium | reverse complement strand
GGCTGAAATGAGGTGTCATGCTGTTCTGCGCGGCAATTTAGCACGCGCGTGCTGTGGGGCGCCATCGGGTCCCGGAACGCCACCATTGGCCTAGCCAAAGCCGAGCGGGTCGCAAGATCGTCGGCTTCTGGACGGCCTACTTGTAATAGCCGACGCCGCATCCAAGATCGCCCACCCTAGTAACGAAACTCGCTTTCGGAACAGGTATTTTCGCGTCGGCGCCTGCGCCTGGCTTCGGAAACAAGTAGCTGACCTCAGTGATTTCACCTTCGGGCTTCTGCGCGGCGTCGTAGACGGCCAAACCCAATGCCCTGGGGGCGGCCCCAAGCGTCCCACGGTCCAGCCCAAGCAATCCAAGTGTATTAGGGTTGCCAACTGCAACGATCTTCCCGTCGCTGATATTAAAGCAAAATGGATAGAGTTCGCGGTCTCGGAATCCTCCTTCTCCCTTGTTAAACATATCGAGCGCTTTGGTCTTATCCGCTTTCACAGCGGCGACCACCTTGTCGAGCATGGCCCTAGCCTCCTGGGCCGTGCCGAAGCGGTCATCCTGCGCGAACGCGGCGGCCGAAAGCGTGACGGCTGCGGCCGACACCATGCCCATCATGAGTCCACGAATCATTGGTCGTCCTCCCTCACTGTTTGGGCGCATTTACCCTAAATTGTCAGGAAAGAAAACTGCGGACGCCAAAGATTGATCACGCCAAGATCGGTCAACTTGTTGTGGAGCGGGATTTTTTGTCGAAAGCCTTCGATCGCTGAGCCTGGATCGGAGGAAGATGATGATCGATCCCGGTCATCCACGGCTCTCGATCGTACGCCAGTGTGAGCTGGCGTCGATCAGCCGCTCGTCATTCTACCGTGAGCCGACAGCGGAGGACGAAGAGACGCTGCGGCTGATGCGTCTCATCGACGAGCAGTTCCTCGAGACGCCGTGGTACGGTTCACGGCAGATGGCGCGGCATTTGCGCCGCAATGGCTGGTGCGTTAGGCGCCATCGTGTCCGTCGGCTGATGAGCAAAATGGGTTTGGCGCCGATCTACCAGCGGCCAAAGACCAGCGAACCGCATCCGGCGCACCGGATATGGCCGTATCTGCTTCGCCATCTGACCATCGATCGGCCGAACCAGGTCTGGTGCGCGGACGTGACTTACATTCCGATGCGCAGAGGCTTCCTGTACCTCGTCGCGATCATGGACTGGTTCAGCCGAAAGGTTCTGAGCTGGAGACTATCGAACACGATGGATGCCGACTTCTGCGTCACGGCACTGGAGGAGGCGATTGCCCGCTTCGGCAAGCCCGAGATCTTCAACACCGATCAAGGCTCGCAGTTCACCAGCTTTGCCTTCGCCAACACTTTGGCGGAGGCCGACATCCGCATCTCGATGGACGGTCGCGGCCGCTGGATGGACAACGTCTTCATCGAGCGGCTGTGGCGATCGCTCAAATACGAATGCGTCTTCCTCAATGCCTTTGAGACTGGCAGCGAGGCAAGAACCGGGATCGGGCGCTGGATCGGCTACTACAACGCCGATCGACCCCACTCGGCCCTCGGCGGCAGGACTCCCGACGAGGTCTATGCTACGCAGGCAAGCGAGGAGAAATTGGCGGCGTAATCGAATCCAGAATCCACCTTAGCCAAGCCGCCATTCTGTTCCGGAAAACGGGACCACCTCTGCCAACAGCATAATGCCAAGATCTTGAGATGATTGCTAATGACGGCCCGCGGCGAATAACGGCATTGCGGTCGCCGAGCAAGGTTGGAAATTGCGCCGCTGCCCTCGCCCCCGGCGCGGCTGCGGCCATGCCGGCACGCGCGGCAGGGCTATTCGGGTTGACCGGCACGAACGGGCCACCCACCCCCGACGGCGCTTTGGCTGAACTGAGCGCCGACAGCGACGACACCGAGCCACCTGCGGACGACGTGTCGAACGGCGGCTGTGCTGCGCTTGGCAGAACGAACTCGATCTTAATTCTGTCGTTATATCAATAGTTTGCGCCGACGGGCGGGCTAAATACACGAGCTCCCGAGCAACCGCGTCTCGGGTCAACTTCGACTGCTTAGCCGGATACGACACCTAAGACGACGCCGCGTCTTGAAATCCATGTCGCAAATTCAGAATAACATTCTGAGAAGCTCAATGCGTGCGCCAACAAAGATCGCGCCCTGGACCTTCGACCCTCCGACGCCTAGGCCGCATTGTTGTTGCTTGCGCTGGATGTCATTCTAAGAAAAAAGCCTTGGCGAGGAACCCATGTTCGAGGAATTCGACGCGCGGCGAGAAACTCGGATCATCCGCGATTCCGGCGGCTTGGCGCGCGTGGTTTCCCATCAGGATCGCTACATCGTCACCACGGGACGGACGCCGCGCCGCGCCGCACAGGATTATCTCGGCCGTTACGGCCAGCTGTTTGGGGTGCGGCGGCAGCATCTGAAAAATCTTCTGCAGCCGGTAGCGCACAGGCCGACCGACGCGGATGTCGAATACCGCTTTGAGGCGGAGAAGCGTCAGTTTGACCTCGCCACCGTCGCGTTCCACCAGACCTATCTCGGCCTGCCGGTCTGGGAGGCCGGACTTTCGGTCACCATGAAGCACGCGTCGCTGCATGTGATCGGCGCCCGATCGACGCTGCATCCGAAGCCGAAGATCAGCGGGACGTCGGCAAAACATCTGGAAAAATTGCAAAAACTCGATGTCGAGACATTGGCTAGGCATCTCGGTCTCGCCAGGCACGTGAACCACGCAACGCCGCTTCGGATCAACAACGAGCGGCTCATGATCCATCAGCATGACGAAGCCAGGCTCAGGCGTGCGACGACGCGGCCGCGCCGGCGCGGCTCTGCATTCCACTCCGGAGCCCCTACCCTGCCATTGCCCGAGGTCCATTCTTCGCTACGGGACGGCGCGCATTATGTCGTTCGCGCCGTCAATTTCAGTTTCGATTTTCCGCCGATCCGGCCGCTGCACTGGGTTGCGCTGATCGAGGTGCAAACCGGATCGGTGCTTCTGCTGCGTCCGTTCATCGACAACGTCACCGGCTTGGTGTTTCTGGCCGATCCCGCCACGCTTGGCGGGCCGGCGGCCAATGCCGAAAATTCGGCGCTCAACCCATTGCGCAGCGAGGTCACGCTCCCCGGTCTCCGCGCGCCCGCGAAAGGCGTTCAGGCGTTGCGCGGCAAGCGCATACGGATCGCCGACGTCATCGCGCCACCCGTCGCGCCGCCGACCAAGCCCGCGGGCAAGAGTTTTGCGTTCAACGCGCGATCCAACAATTTCGCCGCCGTCAATGCCTACTACAATTGCGACCGGGTGTTTCAACTGGTCGAGCGTCTCGGATTTTCGGTCGCCGATTATTTCCCCAATACGAAATTTCCGACCCGGGTCGATCATCGCGGCCATTACGGCAAGACGAAGCCCCTCGGCATCGAAATCAACGCGCATTGCGCCGCCGACGAAGCCGGGACCGGGATCGCCTACACGACATTCTCGCTTGCCGACACAACAGACCTCAAGCGGCCGATCGGCATCGCTTGCGATTGGCGCATCGTGTTGCACGAATTGCTCGGTCACGGTGTGCTGTATAATCATATCGGCAGTCCGCGTTTTAAGTTTGCCCACAGCGCCGGCGACAGCTTCGCGGCGATCATCAACGATCCGGACAGCAAGGCGTGCGATCGCTACGCCACGTTTCCCTGGCTCACCGGCGTGCCCAAAGACCAGCAACGGCGGCACGACCGGACCCCTGCCGAGGGCTTCGGCTGGGGCGGCGACATCGCGATGCATCCGCTCGATCCGGAGAAGGATTGGAGCGGCTACAACAACGAGCAGATCCTGTCGTCGACGCTGTTTCGTTTCTATCGCGCGATCGGGGGCGATTGCGACAATATCGCGGAGAAACGCTTCGCGGCGGACATGACCTGCCACATCATGCTGTCCGCGATTCGAAGCTTAACCGCGGCGACCAGTCCCTCGAATGCCGCGCATTTTGCCAGCGCGCTGATGAAGGCCGAGGTGGCGGATTGGCCCGCCGCCGGTGTTGCCGGTGGCGCCTATCATAAGGTCATCCGTTGGGCCTTCGAGAAGCAGGGCCTCTATCAACACGGCACCGCCAAACGGCCGAACAACAAACTAGGCGTACCGCCGCCGGTCGACGTCTATCTCGAGGACGGCCGCCACGGCGAATATCAGTATCAGTCCGAACAGCGGAATTGTCCGGCGATCTGGAACCGACGCCGCAAGGACCGCGGCAAGGATCCAGTCATGGACCACGAGGCGCCGATCCCAGGCGTCATCAATTACGCCTATGTGAAAATCAAGAACCGCGGCTATGAAGCGGCGACCAAGGTCGTCGTGCGGGGTTTTTCCAGCGGGCGGTCAGGCGAGCTTGCCTATCCCCGCGACTGGCAGCCGATGAAGACGGCCAACCTTGCAGCCGCAAACGTACCGCCCAATTCGTCCGCCGAAATCGTTGTCGGTCCGTTCGCCTGGATTCCGGCGCGGGCCGGGAGCAACTGCATGCTCATGGCGGTTTCGGCGCTTGGCGATTCCAGCAATATCGACAACTTGATCAGCCGCATCCCGATGCCGAACGCGCGACTTGTGCTGCACGACAACAATATCGGCCAGCGCGATGTTGCGGTCGCCAAATGACGACGCCAGCGCCGCGTTCGGCGCTGAGGGCTGGAGGCTTCCAGCCGCAGCGAAGTCTTTCGGTCGAGACGAAGTCCTGATGCGAAATCGCGGCGGATCCAATCCGCCGCGACAGCGCGTCAGGCTTTTTTCAACGCGTTGTACAAAGGCTTCGTCTTTCGCCTGACGATCGTGCGAATGCCCTTATGCGTCTCGAGGTGTTTTACGATTGCCTCTTTCAGTTTCTTGCGCTTTGCTGTGCTCAGTCCGGCAAGTTCTCTCTTACTGTAAGTGACGGGGCGAAATGCTCCCATAGCCTGTCTCCTTAGTTATAAAAAACAGCGTCGTTACGGCACCCGGATAGTTGAAATCGGTCGCTCCGGATGCGTCACCATGCTTTTTAGGACGCTCCGGAAATTGCTTAGCAGACGATCGATGAGCTTTGCGTTGAACAATTGCGGTTTGTAGATGCACGACCCCACCAAACCCCGAGCGCCTTCGCGCAGGGTCAAGATAACATCGTAAGTTGTTGTCGTCACTAGTGGCATCCGCAGGTTAGGGTCGGCCTCCTCATAAGCGAAACCGTCTCCGGAGTTCGCCACCGGCCGCAAAGCCGCGTTGTGCAGGAGGATCATCACCCGCGCGAGATCGGCGGGATCGACACCTTGATCGCGTGCGAGGCTCTCGGAAAGGTCCTCAAATGGCAGATCCTGATGAGCATAGGCGGCAAGCGTCGTTGAGCGAACCCGGCGCAGAACCTCGCGCGGGGTTGGGTTACCGTCCAGCCGGGTGCGCAGGATCACAGTATTGACCAGCGGGCCAATAAGCCTTTCCGACCCTGGGCGACTGCGATTGGCGACATTGGTAGCGACCCTTACGTCGTCGGTCCCCGACTTGCGATGCATCAGCGTCATCAACCCGGCGACCAGCGCCATGAATAGAGTACCGCCTTCGCGATGGCTGAACTCCCTGACCGCATCCGCCAGGCGCGCGGGCAATACCAAATCCCGCTCTGCCGTACGGAAATCGTCGGTGACACGTCCCGACCGAGCCGTGGCCAGCGTGACCGCAGGCAGCGGGCCGGAAAGCCGTTCGCGCCAGTAGCCGAGTTGGGCCGCGCCATCTGGACGCGAACGCCACTCCCGTTGCCAGGCGGCAAAGTCGGCAAATTGTATTGGCGGCGGCGCAAATGGCGCCGGTTTTCCGGCGGCGAAGGCTTTGTAGAGAGCGGCCAGCTCTTCGGCCAACAAACCCACCGAACGGCCGTCAACGAGGCTCTGATGCATACACAGGAGGAGAAGCGCTTCCTTCTCGGCCAGGCGCAGCAGGCGTGTGCGCATAAGAGGACCGCGCTCGAGATCGAAAGAATGTAGAAGTTCCTGTTCTACGGTGCGGTGGCCGGCGCGTTCTTTCCCGGGCTTCGACAGTTTGCGGAAATCGCTAACGTCGAGCGGAACGGTCAGGCGCGGAGCTATGATCTGCACCAGACGCTCCCCGGCGGCGGCAAATGTCGTCCGGAGAGTTCCATGTCGGTGCACGATTTCATTGAGCGCGCGTTCCAAAATGGTGATGTCGATGGCCGACGTCACTCGCAGGACATAAAGAATATTGAAAAACGGCAGGTCAGGCAGCGCGCGATGGAGATGCCATAGCCGCTCCTGGGCGGGCGATGCCGGCGGCGCGTCTCCTTGCGACGCTCGCGCGATGTTTAAAGATGGCTGTTTCGCATTGCCGGCCTGAATCAATTTCTCAAGATGCTCGGCCATTTCGGCAACCGTCGGCGCATCGAACAGGCCGGCGACCTCCACCTTCAGCTGCATCGTTTCGTAAATCGAGGTCATCGCCTGGGCCGCCAGCAGCGAGTCGCCGCCGAGCGCGAAGAAATCGTCGTGGATGCCGACCTGCTCGCGGCCAAGAACATCGGCCCATATTCCAGCGAGCACATTCTCAAGCGGCGTGCGTGGGGCCACAGAGGCCTGCGGCGCGACGACGCCGCTCGCAAGACCCAGCTTGGCCGCGAGCCCGATGCGCCGCACTTTTCCGGTTGCGCTTTTGGGCAACTCCTTGAGGAACAGCACTTGGCGCGGCACCTTGAACTTGGCCAACCGCGACATGACGAACTGCTGAATATTTTTCTTGGTCGCCTTGGCGTGCGGTCGCAACACAATGGCAACGGCGACGTCTTCACCCAAAGTCGGATGCGGTACGGCAAAAGTTACAGCTTCCGCGACTGCCGGATGTTCGAGCAATACTTCGTCGATTTCACGTGGGGTGACTTTTTCGCCGCCGCGATTGATCATCTCGCGGCTGCGGCCAACCAAAAACAGATAGCCTTCGTCGTCGAAGAAACCGAGGTCGCCAGTCTTGAACCAGTCGCCGTCGAATGCGGCCGCTGTCGCCGCCGGATCGCCATCGTAACCGAGCGTGACGCTGGGGCCCCCAATGACAACTTGACCGGTCTTACCGTGCGGCAGGAGACCGCCACTCTCCCCCATGATCGCGACATCAAGACCTACTGGCTTGCCGCATGAACCAGCCTTGCGCCGGGCCGGCGGCAGCGGATTGCTCGCGATCGGCGCGCCGGCGGTTTCCGTCATGCCGTAAAATTCAGCGACCGTGATCGCCAATGTTCGTTCCAACTCGGCGAAGACATTTGGCGGCAGTGGGGCGGATGCGGAGCGAACGAAGCGAAGTTCCAAGTTTTCGACGTCTTCGGGATGAAGCCTGACCTGTCCAAGGATGGCCTGATGCATGGTCGGAACAGCCGAGTACCACTTCACGCCAAAGTCGCGCAGCCAGCCAAAGAAGCTCTTGACATCGCAACCCGGGGTGCAAACGACGCCGGCCCCAGCCGCAAGTGGAGCCAATACGGTGTCAACAAGACCGTGACAATGAAATAGCGGCAACACATTCAAACCCCGGTCGGTATCCGTCAGCGCGCAGCACGCGACCGAGCTGTAGGCGGATGAGCAAATATTGGTATGGGTCAGCGGCACGATTTTTGGGCGCGCGGTCGTGCCCGAGGTCAGGATAAAGAGCGCAATGCGACCGGGACCAAGGGAGTCGGGCGACGGCTTGCCGGGATCGGCAGTGCTGAGCGTGAACAAACCGGCTTCCGCATCGGACGCGGCCGTGAGTTCGATGACGCGCAGCCCTCGCGCCAGGGCGACACGACGCGCCGGCGAATCGACGCCCGCCGGTATGACCAGCGCACGCAGATGCAGCACATCGAAATAGCGTTCGATCTCGTCCGCTGCATAGACCGGATTGACCACGGCGCAAGCCGCGTTCGAAGCAACTGAGAAAATTGCGAGCGCCAATTCCGGACCGTTGGGCAGCATCATCGCCACCCGATCCTCACAACCTATTCCCACGGTCCGCAGCGCGCGTCCCACTTCGCCGATATGCCGATAAAGACGCGCGTAGCTCAGCGGGCGGCGGCCGGGAGCAAGAATCGCCGCAGCTCCGGGACGAAGCCCTGCATGATGTTCAAACAGATCGTTGAGGCGCAGAAATGGCACGGATACTTTGGGCTTTGCGCGAACGTCGTCCAGCACGACCTGTACCCCACCCTGCCACAGCCAAAGTTTAATTTATCAATTTTCTGCCTGCTCTTGCCAGAAGGTCATCTCCATTTCGCGGTACATCGCCGCCGCGCTGGCGAGATGCTTATGAGCCTCCGGCTTGCCGGTGCGGCGATGGACTTTGCCGAGACCGCTGTGGCAGTGGGCAACGAGCGGGCGCATGCCGTGCTTCTGCGCGAGCACAAGGGCTTCCCGATAATGTGCCGTGCTGTTGTCGGGATCGAACCGATTGGCTTGGGAAGCGAGGTCACCGAGCAAATGCAGCGCGTGGGCCGCGAAGCCCGGCTGGTTCTGCGAGGTTCCGACCGCACGCTCAGCGAGATCGCGCGCTTTGTCGAACCGTCCGAGCACCGCGCAGGCACGGCCGGCGGCGTGATAGGCCCAACCGCGATGGCTGACGATGCCGTGCGCCGCCTGACGTTCAAGGAGTCCTTCGGCTTCCTGAACGCGTTCCAGCGCCTGATCGGCGTCCCCCAACTGTGCCAAGGCCCAGGCGGAGGCGGCGACCGCCCAAGGAAGATGAAGGGTGACATTGCCAGTGCGAGAAGTCGCGATCCAGTGCTCGACCAATGTATGCGCCTTGGTCCAATCGCCCTTGAGCAAATGCGGCACGCTCGCGGCGAAATGTGCCCACCCGATGGTGTAGGCATGCTCCGTGGTATCGGCGATCTTGATGGCCTCCGCTTCGTACTTGGCGGCCTCGTTAAATCGTCCGAGTTCGGCAAGGCTCATGATCAGCCAGGCGCGATCGAACATCGACACCGGAACGGCCATGCCAAAATGCTCTTTGTTCCATTCCGCAGGCAAGTCGGCGAGGTTGTTGGTGGTAAGCTCGATGACACGTTCGTATTCAGCGCGGTAGGAGGAGACTTGCGCCAGATAACTGTTGGCGACGAGGCGAATTTTCAGGTCGCCGAGTTTTTTGGCGATTTCGAGCGCGCGGGAGCCGGTCGCGAACGCCTCGTCCAGTTCGTCGACGCTAGCATAGGCGGTCGTCATGGCGGCGCAGACCTGGGCGCGCCGGCGATCGTCTTCCAGCTGCACGGCGATGGCCTCGGCCTCGCGCAGATGCTCGAGCATCTGGCGGCCTTCGCCGAGCTGGCGTAGCACCGGCCGCAGTTCGAGCCGAATCTCAAAGCCTTGTTCCAAAGTGGTCCGGGTTTCGGGCTGCGTCTTGAGAATGTCCAGCGCCTGCTCAAAGCACGCCTTGGCATCACAAAGCGCGGAGCGCGCGGCCGCCTTGGCCCCGGATTGGCGCAAATAGTGCACCGCTTTGTCCTTGAGCTCACCCCGCACGGCATGATGCGCGAGCCGTTCAACTTGCTCGCCGAGCCGGCCGACGTAGAGCTTTTCGATCGCCTCCACGATCCGGGCATGGATGTCGCGGCGGCGTTCGACAAGCACGCCATTATAAGTCACGTCATGCGTCAGCGAATGCGTAAACGTATATTGCAGGTCGGGGAAAAGCTGCGTGGCGTAGAGAAATTCTGCGGCTTGGACGTCGTCGAGAAGCCCGCGAAGCTCGTCTTCCGGCAATCCGCTAATCGCGTGCAGAAGCGCAAACAGGACATCATGGCCGATAACCGAGGCGTCCTGAAGCAGACGCTTCTCCGCGGCCGGCAAGGCGTCGATACGCGCCGCCAGGACGGCCTGAACCGTCGGCGGAATCTCATGGCTTACGAACGGCTTGGCCAGATGATAGTTGCTCCGCGCTCCGGCAATAACTCCGGTAGCGACGAGCGCGCGCACGATTTCTTCGACGAAAAATGGATTGCCGCTGGCCCGCTGCACCAGAAAGTTTTTGAGCACTTGCAGGTTGGGATTGGAGCCGAGCAGCGCCTGAAGCAGCGCCGCGAGATTCTCGCTGGCAAGCGGGTCGAGATGCAGCTGGCGGTAATTCGGCCGGTTCCTCCACTCGTCTCGATATTCCGGACGGTAACTGACGACGAGCAGCAGGCGCGAGTCCTGCGCGCGCACGACCAATTCCTTGAGCAAGCCCAGAGTGAGGGAATCGTACCAGTGCAAGTCTTCGAAGATCGCCACCAGCGGCTGCACGCGATTCTCACTTAACAGCAGGCGGGTGATCGCCTGATAGGTGCACTGCCGATGCTGTTGGGGATCAAGCGAGCGAAACGGATGGTTGTCGTCGAGCGCGTCAAGAAGATCCAGCATCGGCAAGATGGCGTCCTGCAATGAAGGATTGAGAGTGAGAATCTTGCCCGGCACTTTCTCGCGAATAGCCTGCTTATCCTCCTGAGCGTCGATTTTGAAATAATCCCTGAGCAATTCGATTATCGGCAGATAAGGCGTCGCGTGGCCATAAGACGTCGAGTTTGACTGCAGAACCAGCCATCCGCTGGTTTGGTTGGAATGGATGAACTCGTGCATCAAGCGCGATTTGCCGACGCCGGCTTGGCCGACGATCGCGACGATCTGGCCATGACCTTGACCGGCGAGCTGCTGCGCCCGCCGCAATTGCTCGAGCTCGACATCGCGTCCGACAAATCGCGTCAAGCCGCGCCCGGCGGCGGCCTGGAGGCGTGTGCGCGCGGAACCCCCGCCGGTCACCTCGTAAATTTCCACCGCCTCGACCAGACCCTTCACCGGGACGGGCCCCAGCGGTTTCATGGCGATGAAGCCCTCCGCCAAGCGGTAGGTGTCCGCCGTTGTGATCACGCTGCCGGGCTTCGCCATCTGCTCCATGCGGGACGCCAGATGCACGGTCTGGCCGACGACGGTGTATTCCATGTGCAGATCGTTACCGATCGCCGAGATGACGATTTCGCCGGAATTGACGCCGACGCGGACCATGATCGGCACGCCATGCGTCCGCTGCACGTCGTCCGAGTAGCGCGCGATGCTCTCTTGCATTCGGAGCGCCGCGTAACAGGCGCGCACGGCGTGGTCTTCATGCGCGAGCGGCGCGCCGAACAACGCCATGATGCCGTCGCCCATGACGCTGCTGACCGTACCCTCGTAACGGGAGACGGCTTCGATCATGCGCTCGACCACCGCGTGGAGGAGCTTTTGCGCGTCCTCGAGGTCGCGATCCGTGATCGCCTCCATCGAACCCTTGATGTCGGCGAACAGCACAGTGACTTGCTTTCGTTCGCCCTCAAGCGCCGCCTTGGTGAGAAGGATTTTGTCGACGAGGTGCTGCGGCGTGTAATCTCTGGGCGAGGAATAGCGGGCGCTCTCGGGCACCCGATTAAGCGCATGGCCGCATTGGGGGCAGTACTTGGCGGTAGCCGAAACCGGACTGGCGCAATTCGCGCATAATCGCGCTAGTGCCGCCGCGCAGGCTTCGCAGAATTTCGCATCGGCCGGGTTTTCATGCTGGCACTTCGGGCATTTCATCTGCAGCCCCGGAAAATGTGCGAGCCCGCCACGATGCGTGTCGTCGTCCGCGGTGTCGGCTTGATGACGTCGGACGGTATTTTGTTCTAAATCCTCACCGTCTTGTATAGAGCTTAGCATCGTTTGCATGATGAGTCCCGGGATTAGCAGTTCCACTTTTAATTGAAATAAAACGCCTTATGCCTTGATGGATGATGGACGCTTAATTTCACAAGTTCGCTCTGGCATTTCGCATTCGGATTTTGCCGCCGCGGGAACAACAGACGCTGAATCGCAATGTCGTTCGGGGCACCGTTGTATCGTTAGCGGGACTATTTCGCCGCCAAAGTGCTGCCTGAAGGACTTGGCGATCTCCAAACCTTCAAAGCCCCAGCTCCAGAACTCGCGCTCGCCAAACCGTTGTGGCGGACCTCGGCGTTGGGTGTTTTTTTTGTAGTGATGCCACGCATTGATGGCATCCAGAGTGCATCCGAAGCCACCGTCAGGCACGACAAGTTGCACAACGAACGGAAATTCGCGTTGGCTGACGCGAGCCGCCGGTTTTTTCAATCGGACTGGACTAACCATGGCTGAACCTCTCCAAAGGCGCGCGGAAGAAACGCTTCCGGCGAGCGTCGACCTCGCTGCGGCTATGTTTGCAGCGATGCCGCAACCGCGACGAAACTCGGAACCAGGATGCAGAGCGCGACTGTCACCACCAGTCCAAGAGCACAGAACATGGCGAGTGCGAGCAGTTCGGGCTTTGTGAGAGCCGCGATAATCCGGTCCAACTCCATCCGATCGCGGCAAATCCGGGGATCCGTAGGATCGGCCAGGAACAAGCGCTCGCTTCCAAAAGATGAGTAGTTCATCGGAGCCTCCACTTTCCTGCCGCCCGCCACATGATCCACAGCAGTGATCTCATGGCGGGATGCGTTCTATGGTGCTCAATATGGAGGCTTTACCCGCGGCTATCTGTGCCTGGGGTCACAGCAAAAACAGGCGCCATAACAGTGCTTTATGGGTGGCAGGGGACCGCGAAATGGAGGCGCTTTAATGCGCGACCTAAGCCGACTCCAGAAGTTCGCGAAGCGCTTCCGGCTTGAGAATGATCGTCCAGCGATTCTTGAGTTCAAGAATGCCTTGACGTTGCCAGTCGCGAAGACAGCGGTTGACCTTCTCGCGCGTTCCGCCCGCCATTTCGGCCAATTCAGTTTGCGACAGCGAAAGCTTCATCGCGCCCCGGCCTTGCGGTTGATAGGAGAGCAATATCTTGGCGAGCCTCACCGGCAAATTGAAGAACGCAATATCGGCCATCCGCTCGTCAGAACGGCGGATCCGCGCACAAAGGATTTCCATGAGCTTCATGCAGACCGCCGGGTTTTTTTCGAGAAACGCCAACACATCCCGGCGCGGCAAGACCATAAGCTCACAATTCGTGAGCGCCATCGCATCGGCCGAGCGCGATCTGCCGTCAAGAAGAGCGATCTCGCCGAATAACTCGCCCGGTTGAAGATCGGCGAGAATGATCTCCTTCCCCCTGACGGTTGGGCGCGAGATGCGTACGGACCCGACAACAACGGCCATCATGCTGTCGCCGTCGTCACCGAGCCGACATATCGACTCGCCTGCGGCAAACCTGCGTGAAACAGCGTGGGCTGCGATTTCGCGGCGAGCCTTTTCGTCGAGCGAACTAAACAGCACGCATTTTTCCAAGACCTTTTGGCCGCGATCCTGCGCTGTGACGTTCGCCATGGTCGACTCTCTCATTGCCGCGTCCTGCACAGACGGAAGCACCCTGCTCTCGCCCAGCCGCCGCGGGTAATTTGCGAATTCTGATTGGAAAGAGCCCCGGTTGCAATGAGGTGTTTGATCCAAGTCAAAGCGTCGTTGCTTTGCGGTAGCCAGGATAGTTCATGTACGATCCGAAGCGCTATCCGTTGCCGAATCTTGCCTTTCTGTGGCCGGCCATCGCTGCTGCCTCTGCAGCCGACATGGCGGCGGCCTTTGCCAAACACTTTACCAATCTAGCGCTCGGAGACGAAGGATCGCCGGCACCGCTGCCGCAATGGGCTACGCCAAACCGCGTCACGCTCGATCTGAATACCGTGCGGTTGCGCGATTTCACCACGGCGGCGACTGCCTTTCCCACATTAATATGCGCCCCGTTCGCCCTACACGGCGCGGCGATGTGCGATCTTGCCCCCGGCCATAGCCTCGTCGCTGCGTTACGCGATACCGGCTTGCGACGGCTGTTGGTGACGGATTGGCACTCGGCGACCGCCGAAATGCGATTTCTCGGCATCGACGATTACCTCGCCGACCTGAATGTGCTGATCGATACGATCGGTCCTCCCGTCGACCTCATCGGCTTGTGCCAGGGCGGCTGGCTGGCGCTGATCTACGCCGCGCGTTTCCCGAAAAAGATCCGCAAAGCGGTCTTGGCCGCCGCGCCCATCGACATCGCTGCCGCGCCATCGGCCATTTCGGCTCTCGCCGAATCAAACCCTGTGGCGGTGTTTCACGAATTGGTCCGTCTCGGCGACGGGCTTGTTCCCGGACAGAAAGTGCTGAAGTTCTGGGGGCCTCAGTCGATCGAGAGCGAAGATGTCAGGCAGCTCCTACAAAGCGAAGAGGTGGCGGGGTGTTCGGCTCTTACCGATCTCGAAGCCGTATTCCGGGCCTGGTATGCGTGGACTGTCGACTTGCCGGGGATTTTTTTCATCGAAACAGTGGAGCGACTTTACAGACGTAATGAGATCGCCAGCGGCGACTTCGTGGCGCTGGGACAAAAGGTCGATCTCAAGACATTCACCGCCCCTCTTTTCCTGCTCGCCGCGCGTGACGACGAACTCGTCGCCCCGGCGCAATTGTTCGCGACCGAGAATTTGGTCGGCACCTCGCCGCACGATCTACGCAAAGCGACCGCGCCGTGCCGACATTTGGGCCTGTTTATGGGCAAAAGAATTCTTCTAAACGCATGGTCCGACGTCGCTCGCTGGCTCGCCGAGCCGCCGCATTTCCGTCGGACCGACCTCGACGCAACAGAAGGCGCCTCAGGTTAAAGCACGCGGTTTATTGCTGAAATACATATGTTCCCGGAGCATCGCCCAACGCCGGGTAGCCAGCCAGCGGCGCGCCCATCGCCTGCAATATCGTCGCCGGGCCGGAACGCCAGCCCAGCCAGTCGACCCATTCCGGCCACCAAGAGCCTTCCTTATGTTGCGCTTCGATCAAGAACCGGTCGGGGTCGAGATAATGCTGGTTAGCCTGCTTGGCATTCATCCGAAAGCCTCGCCCAGTATGTCCCGGCTCTGACACGATTCCGGCGTTGTGACCTCCTGACGTCAGCAGATAGGTGACGTCGCCGTCGGTCTGCAGGTTGATCTTGTAAGTCGAGCGCCATGGTGCGACATGGTCGCGCTCGGTCCCGACGGCGAAGACCGGTATGCGAATGTCGGTGAGCGCGACCGGCGCGCCCGCGGCGACGAGGCGACCCTCGGCGATCTCGTTGCCGAGAAAGAGCCGGCGCAGATATTCCGAATGCATCCGATAGGGCATTCGCGTCGCATCGGCGTTCCATGCCATCAAATCCGTCATCGCCTCACGCTCGCCGAGCAGGTAATCGTGGACGATCCGGGACCAGACGAGGTCGTTAGACCGCAGCATCTGGAATGCTCCAGCCATCTGCCGGCTATCGAGAAATCCCTGCTCCCACATCATGTCTTCAAGGAATGCGAGCTGGCTCTCGTCCATGAAAAGCATCAGTTCGCCGGCCTCGGTGAAGTCGGTCTGAGCGGCCAATAGCGTCAACGTCCCAAGCCGATCGTCGCCGTCGCGCGCCATTGCGGCCACAGCGATCGATAGCAAGGTTCCGCCAAGACAATAACCGGCCGCATGCACTTTCTGATGCGGCGCGATGGCGCCGACGGCGTCTAGCGCGCTCATGATCCCGAGCGTGCGATAGTCTTCCATGCCCAGATCACGATCGTCAGGCCCGGGATTCATCCAGGAGATCATGAATACAGTGAAGCCTTGACTGGTGAGATATTTGACCAGCGAATTCTGCGGCGAAAGATCGAGGATGTAATATTTCATGATCCATGCCGGCACGATGAGAATTGGCTCGGGGTGCACCGCCGCGGTTGATGGGGCATATTGGATCAACTCGATCAGGCGGTTGCGATAGACGACCTTGCCCGGAGTAACTGCAACGTCGCGGCCGACGACGAAATTCTCGGTCCCAACCCCTTTGCCGCCGGTGGCGCGCTCCCAATCGGCCATGAAATTCTGAAAACCCTGCACCAGGTTAAGACCCCCGGTGGTCATTGTGCGCGACAGGATTTCCGGATTTGTGAGAGGGAAATTCGACGGCGCCGCCATGTCGAGAATTTGCCGCGACGCGAACTCGACCATGTCTTCGTGCTGTTTTGAAACGCCTCGCACTCCGGTCGCTGCGTTGTGCCACCATTGCTGTTGCAGCAAGAAGCCCTGGTAGATCAAATTGAACGGCCATTTGCGCCACGCATCGGCGGCGAACCT
Source organism: Xanthobacteraceae bacterium (assembly GCA_035642635.1). Classification (GTDB taxonomy): domain Bacteria; phylum Pseudomonadota; class Alphaproteobacteria; order Rhizobiales; family Xanthobacteraceae; genus BOG-931. The sequence goes on along the minus strand of DASQRX010000020.1, from coordinate 26,757 downwards.
ATGATCCTGAGGCAGCGGCTCGATACAGAGTTGCGTATTGCCGCCTGCCAACGCGCAACGATAGGCGTAGTTGCCGAAACGGATCGCCTTGCACGCCGCCTTGCTCAAGAGCTGCATCCGCTTGCCGGGCGCAGCGGCGAGATGCGTTGCCCAATCCAAATAGGCCTGCGTCAACGCCGCCGGCGATAACCCCCCGGTCAGGCGCGCGGTAGCGGCATGCAGCGAGCGGTCGGCGACGTCCGCGAACGCCGTCACAGTATAGGGATCGTGATCCTCGGATGGCGTCGGCGAGTCGACGACGGCAGCGGCTGATTCCTGTGCGGATTCTCGCGCTGATTCTTGCGACGGACTCGTCGGCACGCTGCGCAACATCGTTGCCCGTGCCGGAACGTCACCGGAAAACGGAACTTCGGGCGATGACGCAACTAACATCAGGGGTTCTCGGGTCTCGACCATCGCGTCTGCTCCGGAGATATGTCGCCAATACGGTTGGCGCAGCCCGCCGCGCCAGACCATGATCTGGATCAATGCCGAATTCAGATGCGGGCAATATCGACATTACGTATAGCGGGGCAACTGTCATGCCATATCGAACCAACCTCGATCTGCCGGCTTCGGTCAGCACGAATCTGCCCGACCACGCCCAGGACATTTATCGCGAGGCTTTCAACCATGCCTTCGCCGCTCATGCGGGCGAAGGCCGCCAGGAAGAGGCGGCGCATCGGATCGCCTGGGCGGCGGTAAAGCGCGCTTACGTCAAGGTGGGCGACCACTGGGTTGCGCGAGCAACCGTAGGGTAAGCAACGAATGGGCCACGCCTGCGTGCAACGCAACATTCTCAGATACAGGCGATATGTCTCTGATCAAGCGCATTGATCTAAGTCAAAGGCACTCGAGAGGCATGTGGTATCGATATTACCAATAATAAATCTAACAAAGGGAGCGACCAATGGCCGACATTGCAGGACGTGATCCGATGTCGAGTGAAATGGGCATGGCCCAAGCGCTTCGATTCGGGAAGGAGCGGACGGATGCGATGCTGAACGTCCAGAAAGAGATTCTTGAGGAATGTGAGGAGGCCGGCCGGGTGTGGATCGCTCGGGTCAAATCCGAAGTGGAATTGTGGTCCGATCTCGGGACCAAATTGTCGGCGAGTCATACCCTCCCGGAGGGCGTGAACGCGTACAGGGATTGCATTTCGCGGCGGATGAAGATGGCCGCGGAAGATGGGAAGATGCTGTTCGAGGAAGGACAAAAATTCATCGGCACGGTGTCCAAATCGCTTGCAAAAGACTGGCCGACTGCAAAGACAAAATAAGAAAATGCGGGCCTGCACTCCGATAAAACGGAGGCGCGAACACAAGAAGCGCCCGGGAGAGAGCGATGGAACTACGCCACCAAGATGATGTGCCGGCCCGTAAGCCGGCAACGTCTCAAAAAGTGCCCCACGATTGGGCGCGCCTGATCCGCAAATTGCGCTGGATTGGCCTCGAAGAGGAAGCAAAGAGCCTCGAAGCAGCGGTGAGCACAATACCGTCCGGAGAAAGAGGCGACGTCAATTCCGGCCCTTTCAGCACCGACTAGGGCTCCCTTCCTCTCATCCTTTCACTCGCACGGCGACGCAAGGGATTTAGGCCGATCAAGGCACCAACACAGCCGCGCCCTGCAGCCGGCCTGCGCGCAGATCCGACAGCGCCTCGTTTGCTTTGCTGAGCGGATAACGCACGGTTTCCGTAACGATCCCAACCTTAGGCACGATGGTGAAAAACGTATCGCCATCTTTCCTGGTGAGATTGGCAACCGATACCAATTCTCTTTCCTGCCAGAGCAGGCTGTAGGGAAAACTCGGAATATCGCTCATGTGGATGCCGGCGCAGACCGCGCGCCCGCCCTTGCGCACGGCGCGGAGCGCCAGCGGAACGAGCGCGCCGACCGGCGCATAGATGATCGCGCAATCGAGTTCCTCCGGAGGCTTTTCGTCGGAGCTTCCGGCCCAGCACGCGCCGAGCTTTCGCGCAAAGGCCTGCGCCGCAGCATCGCCCGTTCTGGTGAACGCAAAAACGTCGCGGCCTTGCCAGTGCGCAACTTGGGCGATGATGTGGGCCGCCGCGCCGAAACCGTAGAGGCCGATCTTCCTTCCGTCGCCGGCGATAACGAGCGAGCGCCAGCCGATCAACCCCGCGCAAAGTAGCGGCGCGGTCGCAACGTCGTCGCCGCGCTCGGGAAGCCGGAAGACGTAACGTGAATCGGCGACGACGTGCGTGGCAAAACCGCCGTCGCGCGTGTAGCCGGTGAATAACGGATCATCGCACAGGTTTTCCCGGCCCTCGCGGCAGTAACGGCAATGGCCGCAAGTTCGGCCCAGCCAAGGAATGCCCACGCGCATGCCGACTTCAAGCCCATCGACACGCGCGCCAGTGGCGTCGATGTAGCCGACGATTTCGTGGCCCGGAACGATGGGAAGCTTGGTATTCGGCAATTCGCCGTCGACCACGTGAAGGTCCGTCCGGCAAACGCCGCAGGCCGCGACCCGAACCCTAACTTCACCATCCGCTGGCCGCGGATCGGGCAGCTCTTTGAGCTTGAGCGGCTCGCAATGAGCTTCCAGCACCATCGCCTGCATCGCTGCGACCCTATTCAATCCTGGATCAGCCGTTTGCGGCGAAGTTTCGCTCGGCTATCTCATTCCATGATGTGCAAGAGACTGACCGCTTCGGCTGCGGTCATCTCTTCGTCGCCGCGATCGGCCCTTTCCGAAGTTTGCCGGCGCGGCTTAAGCGCGGCGTCGAGAGCTTTCGCGGCCTGAGCGAGCGCCTCCCGGTGCGGTTCGTCCAGTGGCATGGCGGAAACGGTCTTCGCGAGATCGGAGAGAATATCGGCGAACAATGCGTAGTGGATGTGCATGCGCACCGATTTGCGCACGCTCTCGTCGCCACCGTGATGAAGCGTGAGCGCAACTCCCATCTCGTCAAGATGTGCATCGAAGTCGGAAGACCGTTCGAACGTCCCAATATACAATTTGTCGGGATATTCCAGAGCGACCTCGGCTTTGTCGGGAATCGGTTTCATGATGGTTCTCATAGGGTTTTTGCGGACGAGATTCAGGCCCTACTCTCGCATAGCCGCCAAACGTCCTATCCGCCCTGATCTAGATCAATTCTGCGAAACAAGGAGAACATCTGGCTCCAACCGTTGAGTTGGGCCCTGTCAACGATATCGATAAATTTTAGCGAATTGCCGAAGCCAATTTTTGAAAATTTACGAGATAGTTCCGCGATCGCGTTCCGACGAACCCCCATAAGGGACGACCGAGGTGCATGTTTCGGGAGCGATCCGATCATGGCCGGTGCAGCCGGCTAAAACACCATCGCGGGAGACGAAACATGCACGACCGGAAACTTCACTGTGACGATGAACTGGACGGCGGCGAGCCGAGCGGCTTCGCCCTACCTGCCACGCCATCGACAAAGCGCACCACAACGCGCGCGAGCATCTGGGCTGTCATTGGCTTTTGCGTCATCGGCCTGGTGTGCTCGCTCTACGTTCCGTCATCCTATCTTCTTCTCGAACAAACGGCGGCCTTGCTTAACCAGGCCCCTTTGTGATGATGCGAGTAGCCGACACGCTGACTTGTGAGCCAGCGTGAGCTACCGCAATTTCTTCGGGTCATCGTCGGACTAATTTGGCACGTCGATTGCATCGCCGCCGGCGATGACCGATGAAAACTATACTGCGCTGCTGCTCTGGACCATTTGCGTGCTAACGTTCGCCTGCGGCGTCGTGGCGCTTACGCAGCATCCGGAGTGGTTTGGCGCTTAAGGAACGCTTTTCCCTCTCGCCGAGCTAGACAATTTCTGCCTAGCCGCACGCTCGTCATCACGCATTCGTCAATAAGTGCAGTCGGCAAAGCGCGATTGGATCCGTTCTGTTCAAACGGTCGGCTCCGATCAGGCCTTCACATCATTCCGGCGCCCGGAATCCGCCAAATTGAATTGACCGTCCCCAGCAGACCGATTGCGCAGAAAATGGCGGTCGCAACGAAGTCTGGATTTGAAATTGCGTCGATGAAGCGGGATCTGGCGGTAATCGCCGGCTGAATCTTGAATCGCGTGCGCGGCAGCGGCTGCAGATGGCGCGCCACGGTGACGGCGGCATAAGGCGCTCTCACCCTGCGCCAAAGCGAGTTCCGCGGGCGACCCGTAACATCGTTCATAGCGGCCTCCGTTGTCGAGTAGGGCAACATAGAGGTTCCCCGTGTTGAAGATGTGATCAGTGACACGGATTGTCACTCCGCATAGTTCCGGTGAATTGGGCCGGCCGCCACGTTCAATCGACCGCTACAACTCGAACAGCCGCGCTTCGGTTGATGGGCGCCCGCCCCTGCCCACGTGCAACTTGTTCGCCTGGCGGAGGACGCAGCCGAGTTGCACGCGGAACGGCCTCGATTGTTCCTCCAGCACGCAGTTCTTCGAAAACTTGCTAGTGACAAGTTTACGCATGTGTCATGAAAGTTCCGATGGATATTACAATCGCTCCCCTAGAGGTGAAATGACCGCCAAGATCATCGACGGAATGGCGATCGCGCGTTTGGTGCGGGCCGAGATCCGCGACCGCGCGCAGGTGCTTGCCGCCCAGTATGGCGTCCAGCCAGGCCTCGCAGTCGTCACGATTGGCGACAACCCTGCTTCCGCGGTTTATGTGCGCAACAAAGTGCGCGCCTGCGCCGACGCCGGCATTTCGTCCCAGGTGTTCAAATTTCCCGACAGCGTCTCCGAGGCGGAAATACTTGACTGCATTCGCCGGCTGAACGATTCGGAGAACGTTCACGGCATCCTGGTGCAATTGCCAATTCCGCAAACGATTTCACTGCAGCACATCCTCGAGACGATCTCGATCGACAAGGATGTCGATGGATTTCATCTCTACAATGTCGGCGGTCTCGTCGCCGGCGACGCGATTTTTCCGCCCTGCACGCCCTATGGAGTGCAGAAGCTACTCGAATATGAAGGCATCGAGCTCGAAGGCCGCAATGTCACCGTGGTCGGCGCCAGTAATATTGTCGGCAAGCCGATGGCGCTCATGCTCATGCGCAAGGAGGCAACCGTTGCCATTTGCCACGCCAAGACGCGCGACCTCGCCCAGTACACGATCATCGCCGATATTCTGGTTGTCGCCGCCGGCCAGCCCAATCTAATCCTGCCGCAGATGGTGAAGAGCGGCGCCGTGGTCATCGACGTCGGCATCAACCGGCTGCCCGACGGGCGATTGGTGGGCGACGTCGATTTTGAAGGCGTGCGCCAGAAAGCCGGCTACATCACGCCGGTGCCCGGCGGCGTCGGGCCGATGACCGTCACCATGCTGCTGCACAACACCGTGGCCTCGGCGGAGCGCATCGCCGGCCGCGCCGACCGCGTGCGCGCGCTGGATTCGGCGACGTCGGGGTAAACCTTAAATACCGCTCTTCCATCCGCCTCGGTTGCGTTCGCCGCCTTCGCGCTTTGGCATGGGCGCTCTTGCTTGGGCGGTTCGCACATTGATTGTCGATGGACTGCACAAATTTTGCCCATGTTGTGGTGCGGCTAAGCAGCCGGACTTTACCGCACAAAAATGCGGCGCCTTATAAGTATTTGACTTACCTACATTTATAACGATCCCCCCGGTTGGCATGAAGCTTGAATTACAGGTCGTGAAGGGCGCTGCCGCAAGTAGCGTCTAAGGTCCAAGGATGGGCCGACAGCAACGCCGCTGTCCTGGAGGAAGCGCCACGGTCGCATCCTTCTGGGCACGGCGTTTTTTGTTGCGCGATTTGAAAGAGGTCGCCGGGGATGCGCGTCACTCGATTTTTCGACGACCAAAGAACAACGCAATGAGCATTTCGACCTGGATTTCGGAATGGAATCCTGACGACGAGAAGTTTCGCCAAGACTTCGTCTTCGGCCGCGTCTTCGCCGAACGCTGCGCCGCCGTCTCGGATAGGCCGCGCGGCGATCGAGACTCGGCACTGGCCGCAGACGCTGCGGCGGCATGCGCGCCGCCGCACGTGCTGCCTGCCCGCTCCATTTGAATCGACAATGTCGGTACCGCGTTGAAACCAATCCCAGAGGAGGAATAAACATGGACTATGTGAAACCGGCGGACCTGGCGTCCGTCATGCTCAATACCGGACGCGCCAAACTCGCACTGTCTCCAGGCGACCTTATCGTCCGCGGCGGACTTGCCGGCGCTATTCTCGCCGCCGCAACGAGCCTTGCATTCACCGGCATGGTGCAGACCAATCAGCCGCTGGTCGGCGCGCTGATCTTCCCGGTCGGTTTGATCCTCATCGTCTTGCTCGGCCTCGATCTCGTCACCGGCAGTTTCGGCATCGTGCCGCTGCCCTGGGTCGACGGCGACAGCGACGCCAAGAGCATGGTCGCCAATTGGGTCTGGGTTTTTGTCGGCAATTTGATCGGCAGTGTCGTCTATGGCGCGCTGTTGGCGATTGCACTGACCAATTTCGGCACCGCCGCCCCAGCCGGCGTCGCCGCCAAGATCATCGCCGTCGCCGAGGCGAAGACCGTCGCTTATCAGGCGCTCGGCTCCGCCGGTATGATCACCGTCTTCGTCAAAGCGATCCTGTGCAACTGGATGGTCTGCCTCGCCATCGTCGCGGCGATGACGACGACGTCGACCATTGGCAAGATCGCCTGCGCTTATATGCCGGTGTTCATCTTCTTCGCGCAGGGTTTCGAACATTCGGTGGTCAACATGTTCATCATCCCGACCGGCATGATGATGGGCGCCAATGTCAGCGTCGCGCAATGGTGGATTTGGAATCAGATTCCGGTGACGCTTGGCAATTTGGTCGGCGGTTTCGTGTTTACCGGGCTCGCGCTCTACCTCACCCACAAACCCCGTAACGCCGCGCCCGCGCCACTGACTGCTCCGACCGGAGTGCCGGCGGAATGAGTGAGGCCGACCTCAAGAGCGCTGCCGGAGCGCCGGCCGGCGATTTTGAACCCGAACAGAAACGGTATCTGGAAGGGTTCGTCGCCGGCATTCAGATCGCCAAGGCCGCAAAGAGCGTTGCCGGCACCGCGGCTCCAAGCGCCGCCGCCGAACCCGAACCCGTCGGCCCCGATGCCGCCGGACTGAAAGCGCAGAACCGCGTGCTCGCATCCGGCGGCAAATTGTCCGATCCGGAGAAATTCAAGCGCGAGCAACATCCGTTCGACACTTACGAGCGGCTGAAGGTGCACGCCGCCAAAGGCGAATATCCAAAGCCCCCAGATAATTTCCGTTGGCGCTTCTTCGGGCTGTTTTACGTCGCACCGAACCAGAACTCGTATATGTGCCGGTTGCGCATCCCGAACGGAATCGTCAAGGCAGCGCAACTCGCGGGCCTTGCCGATCTCGCCGCGCGTTACGGCGGCGGCTATTGCCATGTGACGACGCGCGCCAATATCCAGATCCGCGAGATCGAGGCGCACAATACCGTCGCCATGATCGAAGCAATCCAGGATTTGGGCCTGTGCTCGCGTGGCTCCGGCGCCGACAATATCCGCAATGTCACCGGCACGCCGACGGCCGGAATCGATCCGCAGGAATTGATCGACACGCGCCCGTTTGCGCGTGAATGGCACTTCCACATTCTCAACGATCGCTCGCTTTACGGCCTGCCGCGCAAATTCAATGTCGCCTTCGACGGCGCCGGCACTATTCCGGTGCTGGAGGACACCAACGACATCGGCTTTCAAGCCGTCGCCGTGAATGACGGTTTTGGTCTTGAGCCCGGCATCTGGTTCAAGCTCTGCCTCGGCGGCATCACCGGGCACCACGACTTTGCCCGCGAGACCGGCGTCGTGCTGCGTCCCAAAAATGCCTGCCTGGTGGCGGACGCCGTGGTGCGCGTCTTCATCGACCACGGCAATCGCACCGACCGCACCAAGGCGCGCATGAAATATGTGCTCGACGCCATCGGCGTGGAAAAGTTTCTCGGTCTCATGGAAGAGAAGCTCGGCCGCAAGCTCGACCGCGCCGCGCCCGGCGCCGTTGCGCCACGCCCGGATTTCGATCGCACAGCGCATATCGGCATTCATGCGCAGAAGCAGGAAGGCCTGCACTGGATCGGCGTGGTCGTGCCGGTCGGCCGCCTCACGGCCGCGCAGATGCAAGGGCTTGCCGAAATCACGCGCGAACTCGGCGACGGCGATGTTCGCCTCACCGTCTGGCAAAACCTGCTGATCTCGGGCGTGCCGGCGGCAAAGCTTAAAATCGCGCAAGAACGGATCGAAGCACTCGGCCTTGCCATCACCACCAATGCGATCCGCTCCGGCCTTGTCGCCTGTACCGGTAATACCGGTTGCAAGTTCGCGGCCTCCGACACCAAGCGCCATGCCGAGGACATTGCCAGCTGGTGCGAGACGCGTGTCGCGCTTGATACGCCGGTCAATATCCATCTGACCGGCTGTCATCACTCTTGCGCGCAGCATTTCATCTCGGAGATCGGTCTCCTGGCGTGCAAAGTCCAGGCCAACGAAGACGCCGATCCGATCGAAGGCTATCACATCCTGGTCGGCGGCGGCTTCGGTCCCCATGCCGCGCTCGGGCGCGAGCTTTATCGCGACGTCGTCGCCAAAGATGCGCCGCGCACCATCGAGCGCATCCTCAAAACTTATATCGCCCATCGTGCGTCGCCCGATGAGAGCTTCCTTACGTTCGCGCGCCGGCACGATACCAACGCCCTCAAAGCCATGGCCGAATTGGAGGCCGCAGAATGAGCGTGACGCCGCGCCCGCCGATCCCGTCGTTCATTCCTGAATCGGCGCCGTTTACGCCGGAGCAACGCCTCTGGCTGAACGGGCTTTTTGCCGGAGTATTCGGGCTGGAAGCAGGCGTGACGCCACTTTCCGCTGCCGAGTCTGCCCAGCTTCTCACCGGATTGCTCGGCGGCGGAGCCGCACCCGCGCCTGCGGAAGTCGATGACGGCGCGCCTTGGCACGATCCGGCGATGCCAATACCCGATCGCATGAAACTTGCCGACGGCAAGCCGCTGCCGCGCCGGTTCATGGCCGCGATGGCGCAGCAGGATTGCGGCCAGTGCGGATATAACTGCAAAGATTACGCCGATGCACTGTTCGCGAAGTCCGAGAAGCGGCTGAACCTCTGCGTGCCCGGAGGCAAAGAAACCTCCCGCATGCTCAAGCAACTCTACGAAGAGCTTGGCGCCGCGCCGGCCAGCGCCGCCGCTCCGGCGGCCGCAGTCGCCGAGCTTGCGCCGGCCAAACCCGCCGTCACGGCCGCCCCCGGTTACTCGCGCGACAATCCGACCTATGCGACCTTTTTCTCGCGCCGCCGTCTCAACAAAGCAAGCTCCGAGAAAGAGACGTGGCATATCGACATCGAGATCGGCGAAGCCGGTCTGAAATACAAGGTCGGAGATTCGTTCGGCATATTCCCCGCCAACGACGTCGACCTGGTCGATGCGATTGTCGCCGCCCTTCATGCGCCGCCAGACTTCCCGATAGGCAACCGCACGCTGCACGAGGAACTGAGCGACGGCGTATCGCTGTCGCCGGCGCCCGACATGCTGTTTCAGCTTTTCTCTTATCTGACCGGCGGCGAGCGCAAGCAGAAGGCCAAACGGCTGGCCTCGGGCGAGGACCCCGATGGCGATGCGGCGACCATGGACGTGCTCGCGGCCTTGCAGAAATTCCCCAACGTGAGGCCCGATCCGGAAGCATTCATCGAATGCCTCGATGCCTTGCAGCCGCGCGTCTATTCGATCTCCTCGTCGCTCAAAGCCGATCCCAGCCGCGTGTCGTTGACGGTCGACGCCGTGCGCTACGAGATCAACAAGCGCACGCGTCTTGGCGTCTGCTCGACCTTCCTCGGCGGCCGCATCAAGGAAGGCGACAAGATCAGGGTCTATGTCCAGAAGGCGCAGCATTTCGCGCTGCCGCAGGATCCAGCGAAGCCGATCATCATGATCGGACCGGGCACCGGCATTGCGCCGTTCCGCGCCTTCCTGCGCGAGCGCCTGGCGACAAAGTCTCCGGGCCGCAACTGGCTGTTCTTCGGCCACCAGCGCAGCAAATGCGATTTCTTCTACGACGATGAATTGCTGCCGATGCGCTCGGCCGGGCATCTGACACGGCTTACGCTTGCCTGGTCGCGCGACGGCAACGAGAAAATCTATGTGCAGCATCGCATGCGCGAGGTCGGCCGTGATTTGTGGTCCTGGCTCAACGACGGCGCGCACGTTTACGTCTGCGGCGATGCCTTGCGCATGGCCAAGGACGTCGAATCAGCTCTTGTCGATATCATCGCTCAGCACGGCGGCTGCACGCCGGCGGATGCGGTGAAATTCCTCGCCGATCTTAAAACCAAAGGCCGCTACCAAGCCGACGTCTACTGAGCGGGAAGTCAGCGACAGTCGCGGATATCGGCCAAAAACTGCGCGCCGGCACCAATTGCGGCTCCTGCGTTCCGGAGCTGCGGGCCATCATCGAGCAGGTCACCGTGCCCGCCTAGCCGGCGGCGGCGCCGGCTTCAAACACGACCGCGATTGTCCTTCCCCAATTCGAATGACCCTCGCGCCTCTGTGAAAAGCGTCGCTATTCTTGCTAAGGTGCCTTTCCGGCGCCGAAAATTGCCCAGAACAACGGTGAAGTATGGACCAACAGACAGCGACTTCCGACGACATCCTTTATGACCTCAAGGACGGCATCGGAAAGGTCACCTTCAACCGCCCCCAGGCCCGCAACGCCTTCACGTTCGACATGTACGAGCGGCTCGGCCAGATTTGCGAAGCGACCAACAAGGACCATTCGATCAAGGTGCTGGTGTTCCAAGGCGCCGGCGACAAGGCCTTCGCCTCCGGTACCGATATCAACCAATTCCGCGCCTTCACCACGCCGCAGCATGCGCTTGACTATGAATCGCGCATCGACCGCGTCCTCACCCAGCTCGAGCAATGCCGCGTGCCGACCATTGCCGCGATCAACGGCGCCTGCACCGGCGGCGGCGGCGGCATCGCGGCGTGCTGCGATCTGCGCATCGGAACAAAGAGCACGCGCATCGGATTTCCGATTGCGCGCACATTGGGAAACTGTCTGTCGCTGTCGAATATCAGCCGGCTCACCGCCATCATCGGCCCGGCCCGCGTCAAGGACATCATTTTCACCGCCCGCCTCGTCGGCGCCGAGGAAGCCGCAAGCGTCGGCCTGCTCACCGAAGTCGTCGAGGACATTCCGGCGCTGCAGAAGCGGACCGATGAGCTTGCCGTGTTGATCGCCGGCAACGCGCCGCTGACGCTCAATGCCACTAAACAGGCGCTCGCCCGCCTGCAGCGTCGACTCAGCCGCGAAGAGGGCCAGGATCTCATCCTCATGTGTTACATGAGCAAGGATTTCCGCGAAGGCCTGGATGCGTTCCTTAGCAAGCGCCCGCCGCAATGGAAAGGTGAATAGAGCCGCACAGGCTCAGTGTTGAGGGAGGCCGGCGCGTAGGCATTTCATGAAACTTCGCGCGTTTTCAACCAGCGGAGCCGTATAGCCGCAATAGACTTTCAATGGCGGCAGCGGCTCCGTCGGTATGAGCGATATCAATGAACCGGCATCAAGTTCGGCCGCGACCGTGCAACGCGGAAGGCATGCGACCACACGGCCGCGTCGTACCATCTCTTTGGTTGCCGTCGACTCTTCAACCTCCATGGCAACATCACACGTCGTGACACCGATCGCCTTCAGCGCCTCGTCCGTCATCCGGAAAAAGCGTGAATGGCGCAGACCCGTGACAAAGGGGTAGCGCCCGAGTTCGTCGGGCGTCACCGCGCGTTTGCCGGCCAACGGATGTTGCTGCGCCACCACAAGAGCGAGCCGTTCGTGATCCAAAACCTCGCAAAGAATGCCGGAAATCGGCTTCAATGCCAGAAACAGGCCGACCGAGGCGGCGCGCGTCCGCACCAAGCCGACGACTTCATCGATGGTCCCGATCCGTGTGATCACGTGCACTTTCGGATTATCGGCCGTGAAGGCGGTGAGCCGCTCGGGCAGAAAGTGCGCGGCGATATCGCGGTGCACCGCGATGGTGATCTCCCGGGTGGCCACTGTACGCAGGCCGGCCAGCGTCCGGGTCGCGACCTCCGACCGCTGCAGCACATCGACCGCAAAGGCGTAAACCGCTTCGCCCGCCTTGGTGAGGCGCGGCCGGCTGCCGCGGTTGCGGTGAAACAGCGGCTGGCCGAGCTGTGCTTCCAGCGCCTTAATATGCGCCCCGACCGAGGGCTGCGCGATGCCAAGCTGATTGGCCGCGACATTGAAGCCGCCACAATCGACCACGCTTTTGAACACGCTCAACCGGCGAGCGCTGGCGGAGATCATTGGTCACAAAGGGGTTAGAGCAAGTTATAGCCAAAGCACTATAACTATTTAGCCGCAAATCCCGTTGCTTGGCTAGCCGCGTGTCGTCACTGTCGCCGCAACAAGAAGTCGCAGCGGCGGGGAGTGAGAGCGTGATTGCAGTCGCAATCGATATCGGCGGCACATTTACCGACCTGGTCGGTTTCGACGACAAAGTCGGCCGCTTTGTCGATGCGAAAAGCCTGACCACGCCGCACGACCTGGTCCAAGGCATTATCGATTGCCTGCATAAAAGCGCGCTCACGGCGGGTGCCATTGAAGAGCTCATTCACGGCTCGACCATCGCCATCAACACACTGATCGAGCGCACCGGCGCCAAGACCGCGCTGGTCGTCACCGACGGCACCCGTGACGTCTACATTATCGGCCGCGGCAACCGGCCCGAGGCTTATAACCTTTTGTTTCACCGCCACCGGCCGCTGGTGCCGCGCCAACTTACCCGCGAGGTCACAGAACGCGTGCTGGCATCGGGCGCCGTTGAAGCGCCGCTCGATCGCAACAGTGTCGAACAGGTTGCGTGCGCGCTGAAAGCCGAAGGCGTGGAAGCCGTCGCTGTGTGTTTCCTGCACTCCTACATCAATCCGGATCATGAGCGCGCCGCGGGCGAAATCATTCGTGCCGCCCTGCCCGACGCCTATCTCTCGCTGTCGCACGAAATTCTTCGCGAATATCGCGAATTCGAGCGCACCTCAACCACGGTGGTAAACGCCTATATCGGCCGCAGAGTCGGCGGCTATGTGCGCGTCCTGAAGTCGAAGCTCGAAGGCATCGGTTTTCGCGGCAACCTTTCCATCATGCGCTCCAATGGCGGGGTGATGACGCCGGAAGTCGCGCAGGAACGCCCGGTGGCGATGATGGAATCCGGCCCCGTCGGCGGCATCATCGCCTCGGCGCGGATCGGCGAGAAGCTCGGTTACGATAATGTCATCTCGTTCGACATGGGCGGTACCACCGCCAAAGCGAGCCTGATCCGCGACGGCGAGCCGACCATGGCGCCGGGCTATTATGTCGGCGGCTATGCCAGCGGGCATCCGGTCATGGTGCCGATGATCGACGTAGTCGAAATCGGCGCCGGCGGCGGCTCCATCGCCTGGCGTGACGAGATCGGCGCGCTGAAGGTCGGCCCGCAAAGCGCCGGCGCCGATCCGGGTCCGATCTGCTATCGCGGCGGCGGCACCGAACCGACCATCACCGACGCCAACGTCGTCCTCGGAAGGCTCGATCCGAACAATTTCCTTGGCGGCACCATGAAGCTCGACGCCGACGGCGCCAAGAAAGGCATCGAGGAGATTATCGCCAAGCCGCTTGGCATGAACGTGGCACAGGCCGCGCAAGCGATCATCGATATCGCCATCAATAAGATGTCTTTGGTCGTGCGCGAAGTCTCGGTCGAGAAGGGTTACGACCCGCGCGATTTCGTCATATTCGCTTCCGGCGGCGCGGGGCCCTTGCACGTGCTCGCCATCGCGCGCGAATTGCATATTCCGACCGTCATCGTGCCGCTGTTTCCGTCGCACTTTTCGGCGCTGGGCATGCTCCTTGCCGACGAACGTCATGACTTCATCCGCACTTATTACTCCGATCTCGCCGGCGTCGACTTCGCCAAGCTCCTCCAAGTGCACGACGAGATGGTCAAGGAGGCGCGCGCCGGATTGCGGCACAGCAAAGGCGCCGAGCAGCAGGTGCATCTTGATCTGCGCTATACCGGCCAGGAGTTCACGCTGCCAGTCGCGGTCACCATGGCGCAGCTCAAAAAGGGTGACCGCCGCGCTATCCGCGCCCTATTCGATAAGAAGTACGAACAGCGTTACGCCCATCACTCGCCCGACGAGCCGGTGGAAATGGTCAATATCCGCCTCGCCGTTATCGGCAAGCGGCCAAAGCTTAAATTCCCGAAAAAAAGCAGCGGCAAGCGGCCGGCGCCGCGCCGCCGTGCGGTCTATCTCGGCAATGCCGCGAAACCCGTCTCTTGTCAGGTTTATGCGCGTGATACGCTTCCGGCCGGCATGCGTATTGCGGGGCCCGCCTTGATCGAAGAGCACGGCACCACGACGGTTCTCTATCACGGCGATCAATGCCGGGTGGCGCAGTCGGGAGAGCTTATTATTGCGGTAGGGGGAAGCCGATGAGCCGCAAACCGGCAACCAGGAAAAAGCGCACAAAAGCAGCAACCCGCGTATCGGCAAGCGGAGGCAAGCGTGGCGTCAACCTCGATCCGGTGACGCTCGAGGTCATCCGCAACGCGCTGCCGGCCATAGCCAACGAAATGGCGGCCGACCTGCAGCGCACCTCCTACAATATGATGATCTACGAGGTGCGCGACTTCTGCACCGCGCTGGTCGATCCCGAGGGCCAGCTGATCTCGCAGAATGTCGGCGGCGTCTCGCATTTCGTGGCTGATCTCGGCGTCATCATCACCGACGGCATGAAGCGCTATGGCGAGAAGGGCTTCGCGCCGGGCGACGTGATCATCACCAATCATCAGGCGGTGGCCGGACAGCATCTCAACAACATCGTCATCTACATGCCGTATTTCCATCGCGGCGAGCTTTTGATGTTCGCCATGGTGCGCGCGCACTGGATTGACGTCGGCGGCACCTCGACCGGTTTCGGCGCCGGACCGCAAGTCGCCGATCCGTGGCTCGAAGGCATGCAGCTCGACCAGCTCAACATCTATCGCAAAGGCGTGCTCGACGAGACGCTCTATCGCGTCATCAAGGACAACATCCGCTTTCCGGAATCCTCGCTCGGCGACATGAAATCGCAGATGGCGGCTTGCCGCCTTGCCGCGCGCCGCTTGGACGAATTGTTCGGCAAATACGGCCACGACACGACCTTGGCGGCGATCCAGCGCATCTTCGGCGAGACCGAGCGCAAGTGCCGCAACGTGGTGGCGCAGCTTCCTGACGGCGTCTATGAGGCCTCGGCCTCGATCGACGACGACGGCGTGCGCAAAAACGAGCCGGTGCCGATCCACGTCAAGGTCACGATTAAGGGCTCGTCGATGACCATCGACTTGTCCGGCTGCTCGCGGGAGCGCAAAGCCGGGATCAATTCCCGTACGCTCGCCGGCGCGCGCGTCGCCTATAAGGCGCTGACCGGCCCGCTCGATCCCGTGAACGAAGGCTCGTTCCGCGCGCTCGAGGTCATTATCCCGGAAGGCAACATTATGATGGCGCGCTTCCCTGCCCCAATGGCCGGCTGGAGCGCGATCGTGCCGACGGTGGTCGACTGCATCGTGGCAGCGCTTGCCAAGGCGATGCCGGACCGGGTGCCGGCCGGGCATCACGGCCTCCTCGGCGGTGCGGTGGTGTTCTTCGGCATGCATCCGAAGACCGGGCGGCGTTTTGTCGTGCAGAGCCTCGAAGGCGGCGGCTGGGGCGGGCGGCCCTCCGAAGACGGCGAATCCGGCACCGTCTCAGTCTGCCAAGGTGACGTTCGCAACGGCTCGATCGAGGGTATTGAACTGAAATGTCCGGTCCTGGTCGAAAGCCGATCGCTGCGGCAGGATTCTTGCGGCGCCGGCAAGCATCGCGGCGGCCTCGGCATCGATATGCGGGTGCGCAATCTGGTCGAAGGTCTGTGGAATTTCGAGCAGACGCGGCGCGCGCAGTGTCCGCCATGGGGCTTATGGGGCGGCACGCCCGGCGAAACCGGTGGCTATTTGCTCCGGCTGCCGGAAGAGAAGGAATTCCAGCCGCTTGCCGGCGCGCGCCTGCCCGTCCCGATCGGCGCCTCGGCCATCGTGCGCACTGGCGGCGGCGGCGGCTGGGGCGATCCTTGCGAGCGCGATCCGGCGCTGGTGATCGGCGACGTGCGCGAGGAGTTGATCTCGCGGGAAGCGGCGCGCGAACTTTATGGCGTGGTGGTGCACGACGATTTCACCCTCGACGCTGTCACGACCAATGCCTTTCGGTCCGAGATGCAAAGCAAGCGGAAGGCCGGTCACAATTCCGCTCCGCAGATCTCTCCGAATGGAGGCGCGAGTGGCTAGGATATGCGCAGAACCCCATAAGATAAAGTCGCGGCCGGCTCGTTTTGCAATTCGGCAAAATGGGCTGAAACACGACAAGACGCACGACGAGGGTGGATGCATGACAGGTCAGGCGGGGTTGCGACGAGCGGTTCGAGGCGCGCTTGCTACTTGCGCCGCCATCTCGATTGGCATCTTGATTGCGATCTCGATTGTCGCCCCGGCCCCTGCCGGCACCGAAACGCTGCGGGTCGGCAAAGCCGGCGCCACCGCCTTTTCGTTCGTTCCAATCGATGTCGGCGTCGCAACCGGCATCTTCAAGAACGAGGGCCTCGACCTTCAAGTGTCGAGCTTCGGCGGCGACGCCAAACTCCAGCAAGCCATGGTCGCCGACAGTATCGATATCGGACTGGGATCGGGGCCGGCACTGGCCTTCGTCGCCAAAGGCGTGCCGGTGAAGGGCATCGCCGCCATGGCCGGGCCGCCGCTCCTGTTTGCGCTGGTGGTGCGCAACGACGACGGCATCAAATCGGTCGACGATCTCAAGGGCCGCAAGGTCGGCGTCTCCACCGTCGGTTCGGTCACAAGCTGGATCATCGATGAAGTGTCGCGCCAGCACGGCTGGGGCAACGACGGCATGACCGAGGTTTCGATCGGCGACGACGGCGCGCGCATCGCGGCACTCAAGTCCGGCGCGCTCGATGCCGCCATCGTCAATCTGGCGGCGGCGCTCAATTACACCGACCACGGCGGCGGCCGCGTCATCTTGCGCTTCGGCGATCTGGTGAAGCACTTCCATATCCACGTCATCTTCGCGACCGACACGGCCATTGCCGAAAAGCCTGACGCGCTGCGCCGCTTCCTGAAAAGCTGGTTCGAAACCATCGCCTTCATGCGCGCCCATAAGGACGAGACCGCGAAGATCGCCATGCCGGTGATGGGCACTGACGCGACGATGACCGCCGGCATCTACGACGAACTTATGCCGATGTTCTCCGACGGCGGCCGTTTCGATCCCGACGCGATGGCGGTCTTGCGCCGTTCTTTCGTCGAGATGAAAACGCTGCCGGAGGAGCCCGACATGAACAAGCTCGTCACCGAAGCATTCCTGCCCAAATAATAACAACAAAAGCACCATTGCCCGAGCGGAGGAAATTCAAAATGCTCACGAAACTTCAGGCGGTGCGCCACATCGCAGCGGCTGCCTTGGCCTTGGCCACCGCCGTTGGACTGTCCGCCGCCGCCCGGGCCGATGACGTGTTGCGGGTCGGCAAGGCGGTGCCGGAAGCATTCTCCTTCGTACCGCTCGATGTCGGCATCCAAGAGGGTATCTTCAAAACATACGGTCTCGACGTTCAGTCGATCGCATTTTCCGGCGACGCCAAGCTGCAGCAGGCGATGGCGGCCGACAGTATCGATCTCGCGCTCGGCTCCGGCCCTGGCATGGCCTTCATCGCCAAGGGCTCGCCGGTGAAGGCGATTGCCGCCATGGCCGGGCCGCCGCTGCTCTTGGCCATCGTGGTGCGCCCCGATGGCCCGAAGACCGCAGCGGACCTCAAGGGCAAGAAGGTCAGTGTCTCCACCGCAGGCTCGCTAACGGCATGGCTGGTCAGCCAGACCTCACGCCGTCAGGGCTGGGGTCCGCAGGGCATCGACGTCGAGCCGATGGGCGCCATGCCGGGCCAGATCGCGGCGCTCAAGCGCGGCGACGTCGACGGCGTCATCATGGATATCGGCAACGCCTTCGATCTAAAGAAAAAAGGCGAAGGCCGCATCCTGGTCCGCTTCACCGACATCAAGGATTTCATCATCCACGTCATCTACGCGACCAACAAAGCCATCGCCAGCCGGCCCGACGATCTGCGTAAATTCGTCAAAGCATGGTTCGAGACCGTCGCCTTTATGCGCACGCGTAAGGACGAGACCATCAAAATTGCGGCGCCCGTCATGGGCAAGGACGCCGATATCACGAGCCGCACCTATGACGAATTGATGCCGATGTTCTCCGATGCCGGCAAGTTCTCGCCGGAGGCCATGGCGGTGCTGTCGAAATCATGGGTCGAACTCGGGACGTTGCCGAACGAGCCCGACATTAAAACGCTCTATACCGAAGAGTTCCTGCCGAAATAGGCACGACGCATTTCCCGGACATGACACAAGCCGAAGCCGCCATCAGCGTTCGCGATGTTTCGCACCAGTTCGGCGAGGCTGGGCAAGCACGTCATGTGCAAGCGCTCAAGAATACGTCGCTCGACGTCGCCCGCGGCGAATTGCATTGCCTCATCGGCCCGTCGGGCTGCGGCAAGTCGACATTGCTGAGCGTCATTGGCGGCTTGACGACGCCGACCACCGGCGCCGTAACCGTCGGCGGCAAGCCGGTACGGGGTCCGATGCCGCGCGATCTTGCTTTTGTGTTCCAGGAAAGCGCGCTGTTTCCCTGGAACACCGTGTTCGAGAACATCGTGCTCGGCATGAAATTTCAAGGCGTGCCGAAGTCCGAACGCCGCGAACGCGTGCGGCGCGCGCTGGAAGCAGTCGGCCTCGATGGGTTCGCCGCGCATTTCCCGAGACAACTCTCCGGCGGCATGCGCCAGCGCGCAGCGCTGGCGCGCGCGCTCAGCCTCGAAACCGATATTTTGCTGATGGACGAACCGTTCGGCGCACTCGACGAGCAGACCCGCATGGTCCTGGGCGAGGATCTCTCGGTCCTGCTGTCGCGCTCGCGCAAGACCATCGTCTTTGTCACCCACAGTCTCGGCGAGGCGGTATTCCTGGCCGACCGCGTGTCCGTGTTCTCGGCGCGCCCCGGCAGTATCAAAGAGATCATCGTCATCGACGAGCCGCATCCGCGCAAGCCGTCGTTCATGACCGCGCCAAAATTCCACGCGCTGCGCGACCGGCTGTACGGCTTGCTGCACGATGAAATCCGCAAGTCCATCTCGGAAACCGCACAGCCGCGGCGGCGCTACGACGAAGCGGCTAAGGCCGATGGAGGCGCCGCATGAACGGCGATGCCCGCGAGCCTTTGGCGATCCGGCTCGCCAGCCGCCTCGTTCAGGTACTTTTTCTCGTTGCGCTCCTGGTTTTATGGCTTCTTGCAACGAACGTGTGGGGCGTCAGCAGCATTTTACTGCCGCGCCCCGTCAACGTCTGGCATCAATTGATCGACGTGATCCGTACCGGCGCGTTCATTCCCGACCTTCGAGTGACGCTCGGCGAACTCGCCGGCGCCTTCGCCATTGCGACTTTGCTCGGCGTCACGCTTGGCTATTTCATCAGCCGCTCGCCCTATTTTATCAAAGTGTTCGAGCCGCTCTTTGCCGCACTCTACGCAATCCCGATCATCCTGTTTTTGCCGCTCTATGTCCTGATCTGGGGACTCGGCCCGGCATCCAAAATCGCGCTCGGCGCCACCATCAGCTTCTTTCCGATCGTGCTCAGCACCATCGTCGGCTTCGGCCAGGTCGATCGCACTCTGGTGACCGCCGCCCGATCGATGGGAGCAAATAACGTTCAGATGTTTCGCCACGTGCTGCTGCCGGCGGCGCTGCCGGTGATGCTCGCCGGGCTGCGCATGGGCTTTACGGTCGCGCTGTTGTCGGTGATCGGCAGCGAGACCATCGCGTCGCTGGCCGGTCTCGGCCACCGCATCGTCAATCTCGCCGAGAACATGGAGATGGCGCGCATGTTCGCCTACATCGTGTTCGTCATCGCGATCGTGGCCTTTCTCAACTCCGTGCTGTCGATGCTGGAGGGCTATGGCCGATGGCGGTAGCAAGCGTAGACGCCGGAACGGTCGCCGCGCCGCGCGCCGAGGCGCCGCTGCAGCGCTGGCTGTTGCAGCGCCCCGGCGTGACGCGGCTGGCGGTCATCTTGCTGCTTCTTGTAGTTTGGGAAATTGCCGCGCGGTTTTATCTCGACCGCGATTTCATCAGCCCGCCTTCGGTGGTGCTGATGTCGCTCGGCACCCTGTTCGGCACACCCGGCGTGCCTGCGGCACTACGCGTGACATTGTTCGAAATCGCAATTGGCTTTCTGCTCGCGACCATCATCGGCACCGGCGTTGGGCTCGCGGTCGGGCTCAGCCGCTTCGGCCACCGCAGCTTCATGCCGATCATTTTGCTGCTTTACGGCCTGCCGCAGGTCACCGTGCTGCCGATCTTTGTTTTGGTGTTCGGGATCGGCGCCGCTTCGAAGATCGCTTTCGGCGTCAGCCATGGCATTTTTCCGCTGATGATCGCGGTCGCCGCCGGCGTGCAAAAGATCGACCCGATCCTTCTCACCAGCGCCCGTTCGATGGGCGCGAGCCGCGCTCAGGTGCTGCGTCACGTGATCTTCCCGCATATGGTGCCGACTTTCTTCACCGGGTTGCGGCTCGGCATGACCGGCGTGTTGCTCGGCGTGCTGCTGGCCGAGCTTTACGTCTCGACCACGGGGATCGGCTATTTCACCAGCATTTTTACCCAGAACCTCGACCCGACGAAGCTGATCGGCCTCGTCTCAATGCTGGCGGCCATCGCCATCGTCCTCAACGAGATCGTGCGCCGTGCCGAATTGTATTACGGCCGCTGGCGCGCATAAAAAGACGAAAGCAAGAGAGCGCAATGAGCAAACTTAAATTGACGGTGGCCTGCGGCGACTATGACATCGTGCGTCCGCTCAAAGAGGGGCTGGTGGAAGCCGATGGCCTCGATCTCATTTTCCTTTCCGAAATGGGGCCGCGCGAGCGGCACTGGCGCATGGGCCGCAAGCACGAATTCGACGTCTGCGAGGAGAATGTCGGCGCCTATTTCATAATCCGCGACCAAGGCGAGCCGCTGACCGCTATTCCGGCTTTTCTGCATCGGCGCTTCAGGCACGGTTTCATCTTCGTCAATACCGCCGCCGGAATCAAAACGGCGAAGGACCTCAACGGCAAGGTCGTCGGCGGCACCAATTTCCAGCCGGCCGCGAGCATTTGGATTCGCGGTATCCTTGAAGATCACTATGGTCTTGATCATCGTTCAATTACTTGGCTCGTCGACCGCAGCGAAGATATTGCGTTCAAGCCGCCGGCTGGCCTGTGCATCGAGATGAAAAAAACCGCCAAGACGCTAAGCGACATGCTGGCTGACGGCGACATTCCGGCGATGATCTCGCCGACACTGCCGCGGCCCTTCGTCGAAGGCGATAGGCGCATTGCCCGCTTGTTTCCCAACCACAAAGACGTCGAGCTCGCTTATTTCAAGGAAACCGGCATTTTCCCGATCATGCATGTCACGACGATCAAGCAGGAGGTTGCCGATAAATATCCCTGGGTGGCGACCAATCTGGTCAAGGCGTTTGAAAAGTCGAAGCAGCTCGCCTACCGGCGGCTGGCTAACCCGCGCATGGTGCCGCTCGCCTTTGTGCGCACCGCAGTCGAGGAGCAGGAGGCCACTCTCGGCAAGGATCCGTGGTCCTATGGGTTGACGCCCGCCAACCGCAAGAACTTGCAGACCATGCAACGTTATTGCCACCAGCAGGGATTGATCGGCGCCGTTGCGCCGCTCGAAACACTCTTCGAAGACACCGATCTCGGCGACGCCGTCGGCACTGGCGCCGACGAGTTCTGAAATGAGCATGACGTTCGCGCAACGCCTTGCCGCTATCCGCGCCCGCTTGCACGCGACGCCGCTCGATTGTGTGGTCGCGCTGCACGACGGCGCGCACTTCATCGAGAAGCCGGATCCGGTGATGGTGCTCACCGGCTTCAAGGCGCTCGGGACGGTCGCCGCGGTGCTCGACCGCGCCGGCGCCGTGACCCTCGTAGTGACGCCGTCCTGGGACAGCGAGCGCGCCCGCGAAGCCTGCCCGAGTATCAAAATTGTGCCGGCCGATGATGTCATCGCCGGTTTACAAAGCGCGATCGGCTCCGGCATTGAGCGTTTCGCGATCGGCGTCGCCGGGCTCACGGCGCTGCCCCATGGGATCGCCCGACGCCTGACCGATCTCGTGTCGCAGGGTCACGACGCGGAGGCTATCGTATTCGAGCCGGCGCAATGCAAAACCGACACCGAACTTGCCCATGTGCGCGAGGCGACTAGGATTGCGGAGCTTGGTTACAAGCATCTCCTCGAAGTGGCGCGTCCCGGCATGACCGAGGACGAGCTGGCGATGGAACTGCGCTGGCATTCGAAATCGCTCGGCGCGGAAGATAATTTTGTGCTGCTTTGCGCGGGTCCGCACAACAAAGCCGTCGCGCCGTCGAACGGGCGCCGCATGCAAGCCGGCGACATTATCGTTTGCGAGATCACGCCGAGCTATCGCGGCCAGCTCGCGCAAATCTGCCGCACCATCGTGCTTGGCGAGGCCGCTCCTGTGTTGCGCAAGAAATACCAACTCATCATCAGCTCAATGAACGCCGGCTTCGCGGCCGCCGTGCCGGGCGCGACCATGGCCGGCGTCTGTCAGGCCATGAACGCGGTGCTGGAAGCCGAGGGCTATGGCGAATTCTGTCACCCGCCGCATATCCGCCGCCGCGGCCACGGTCTCGGTTTTGGCGCGACCGGGCCGGGTGACGTGGCGCTCGACAATGCCACTGCGCTCGAGCCCGACATGCTGTTCATGATCCATCCGAACCAGTACTTGCCGGAAACCGGCTACCTCCTGTGCGGTGAGCCCGCGGTGTTGACGCCGCAGGGGGCGCGGGCGCTGACCCGCGAGCAGGCAGCGTTGGCGGAAATCGCGCTGTAACGAGAACGAATCGTCGCCATGCAAACCATGCATCCCACATTGCTGATTGGGCCGGGCGACTGGGATCCGCAACAAATGCCGCGCGAGGACTATGACGCCCGCCTCGCCGCGTTATGGCGCGATCACGACAACGCCTCCGGCGCCATCGTCTATGGTGACAGCCGCGATCACGCGGCCCTCGCTTATCTCACGCATTTCACCCCGAAGCTGGAAGCCGCTATGGCGCTCATCCCGCGCCGCGGCGAGCCGCAAATACTCATCGGCGGCGGCATCAATATGCTGCCCGCGGCAAAGCCTCTGACCTTCGTGTCGGCGCTCGCACCGCTGCGCAATGCGGCAAAATCGGCAGCTGATTGGGCGCGCGGTCTCGAAGCCGGCACCGGTCTCGTCATGATCGGCGGCGAGGCCATGCCGCATGGCCTGCGTAGTGCACTCGAATGTGCACTCGGGACCAACATCCATATCGAGAGCGGCGATGCCGCCTTGCAAGCCCGCATGAGGAAAAAAAGTCCGCGCGAAATACGGACGCTGCGCAAAGCCTGCGCGATCCTCGATGCCGCAACCACCGAGCTGCGCCACGCGGCGCTGGGCGGAGACTGCGCAACGGATTGCATCATCAAAGCAGAGCGCGCGGCCTTGCAGCGCGGCGCGCAGGATGTCCGCAGCCTCTTCAGTGTCGATGGTGGCCGCACACTGCGGCCGTTCGATGTTCCGATGGCGCAGCGCCAAGATCCGCTTCAGGTCTATTTGGCCGTGCGTCACAACGGCTATTGGGCCGAGGGCTTCGTCCGCGCCTCTACAACCGAGGACGCGCTTGAGCGCAAAGCCAAAGCCATTCTGCACGACATGCTCGCAGAAGTGAAACCCGGCCTCTCGTGCCGCCGATTGCAGGAAATCGCGTATGCGAGCCGCGGAACGCTGCATCCTCTCGCCGATGGCATGTTCGGCAGTTCAATCGGTCTATCGCTCGACGAACCGCCGCTCCTGAAGCGCGATAGCGAAGCAATGCTCGAACAAGACGCCGCCTATTCGCTCCGCGGCGGATTGATCGACAAGGGCGGAACCGGCGCAATTGTTTCGTCCATGATAGCTGTGACGGCGCAGGGCGCTGCAGTGCTTTGGCCAATCGACCCAATCGACGAGTGATCATGAACGGTATCAACGAGCTTGCCGAGATCGTCGGCCAACGAACCAACACGATTGACGCGCCGACGCGGGAAAAACTGCGGCTGCATGTCGCCGACACGGTCGGCGCCTGGATTGCCGCAATGCAAACCGCCGAAGGCAAGGCGCTCATTGCCTTCCGCGATCGCATGCGGGCGGTGGGCCAACCCGGCGCCGGCAACTTACACAACGATCTCGCGACACATTGCGCGCTCGTCCGACTGAGCGAGATTGACGACATTCATCTCAAGTCGATGACCACGCCCGGCTCGATCGCCATTCCGGCCGCTATGACATTGGCCGCGGCATTGCCCGATGCGAGTGCCGATGACGTCGCGGCCGCGATGATCGCGGGCTATGAAGCCATGATCCGGCTCGGCCTCGCGATCAAGGGCCCGAATGTCCTTTACCGCGGCATCTGGCCGACTTATTTCGGCGCCGGCGTCGCGACCGCCGCCGTCGCGGCGCGGCTCCTGTGGCTCGAGCAGAAGCAGACCGCGAACGCGCTGGCGCTGGCGCTGACCGCGGCCGCGCCTGCGGTCGGGCAGCATCATGCGGTGACGACGGCGCGGTGGTTTTCCGTCGGCAACGCTGCGCGCAATGGCCTAACCGCGGCGTTTGCGGCGCAGGCAGGCTTTACGGCGGACGTCGACATATTGCGGTCGCGCATGTTGCCGGACGTCTATGCCATCGAGCCGGAGATCGCGGCGATGGCTTGGGAGGGCGCGTTCGCCTTCGGACAGGCCTCGTTCAAGCCCTGGTGCGCGGCGCGCCAGACCATGCCGGCGACCCAAGCGCTCGGCGAAATTCTGGCGAGCGGCATCCCGGCCGACGGCATTTCCGAAGTGACGGCCTTTGTGCTGCCGCCACATCTGAAAATGATCGATCACGGCGTTAGGCCGGGCGACCGGGCCTCTTACCTCACCAGCCTGTCCTATCAAATGGCGGTCGCGGCCTTGCAGCCTGCCCGGACGGCCGATCTCAATCTCGCCGTCGATGTGCCGATGCCGGTGCTGCAGGCGTTCATGGCGCGCGTCAAAGTCGTTGCCGACGAAGCTTTGCTTGCGGACTATCCGGCGTCATGGCCGGCGCGTGTGGTTGTCACGACGTCATCGGGCCGGCACGAGCGACGGGTCGATCATGTTCCCGGCGATCCCGCGCGTCCCTTCACCGAAACCGACGTCGGAAAAAAGTTCCGACACTTCGTCGCGCCCGTCGCCGGCGACGCAACTGCGAGACTTTTGCAATCGAGTTTGACAGCCCTGCACACTCGCGACTCGCTATTGTCGCTGCTGCGGGACCTGGAACGCGTCATGGGACGCGCCATCGCCTGACAATACGGGCTGACGACCCGCTACGGCACGCTTGTCTGCGGGCCGGACGCCTGTGGCCGGTTTTCGCCGACGATCACCTGATCGCCGGAATTGAGCTCGCCTTGAGCGATTTCGGTGAAATTGCCGTCGTCGAGCCCGGCGGTGACGTTGACCGCGACAGGCGCGCCGCCACGCAGCACCCACACCTGCGATCGTCCCTTCGCCGGCGCACCCGCAACTTGTGTCTTTGCGCTCGAAGCGCCGAACCGCAACGCCTGATCCGGCACACGGACCACGTCATTTGTTTGCTCGACGACAATTTGCATCGAGGCGGTCATGCCAGGCTTGAGCGCCAGATCGGAATTGTCGATACGCACCACGGCCTCATAGGTCACGGCATTCGGAGCGCTCAGCGGCGAGCGGCGCACTTGGCTGACAATTCCCTGAAAAACCTGATTGGACAGAGCATCGACCGTCATCGTCGCGGTGTTGCCTCGCTTGATCGCGCCGATATCGCCTTGGCTGCCGTTGGTATCAACTTCCACGTGCTCGGGATCGGCGGCGACAACGAAGAGCGCCGGTGAATTTGCCACGACCGACTGGCCCAAGCTCACGTTACGTGCCACGACCGCGCCATCCGCCGGGACGACGATGTCGGTGTAACCGAGATTGAGCTTCGCTTCGTCGACCAGCGCCTGATCGAGCTTCACGGTGCCGTCATCGCGGCTGACGATCAAATCTTGATCCTTGACTTGCTGACGCGCGAACGGATTTCCCGCCGTGTGCTTGCGCAGCCGTGCGAGGTCGGCGCAATCTTTTTCGAGGACAGCTTGATCGCGCTGAAGCTGCCCGGAATAGCGGTCGAGCGCCGCCCGGTACAGCCGCGGATCTATCTTGGCGCAGACCTGCCCGAATGATCCAGCGGTTGCGAGTTATCATCTGCAACAGGCACCAAACATTATAGTTGAGCAAAGAAATCGGTGAGGCCGCCTGAGTTGGCGGCCTCTTTTTCAAACATCGAGCCGCGTAGCGCTTCGCTCAATAGCGGGCTGTATCGGGGACATCACATGAAAGTTTCGCATCTGGCGATGGGTATGGCTGCGATCGTATTGGTCGGAGGCTGGCAGCAAGCCGCGCTGGCGAACCATACTAAAAGTAAGACGCGCGGCTTCTCGGGGTTCGCCACTTTCTA
>DASQRX010000019.1:0-48274 GCA_035642635.1 Xanthobacteraceae bacterium | reverse complement strand
GAGCAGGAGGGCGCGTTCTTCGACGTGCTGGGATTTTTCCCGGCTCTGACCAAGGAGACCTTCGACGAAAACCGGTCCTGGCTGCAGCCGGAACTCGTCGATAGAGCCGACCGCCTGATGCTTTGTATCCAGAGCTTCGTCATCAAGACGCCGCATCACAACATCCTGGTCGACGCCTGCGTCGGCAATCACAAGCCGCGTCCGACGCGACCGTTCTGGAACATGTTGAACAGCGATCGTTTCGAGAAGGGGCTTGCGGCCGCGGGCCTCACCGTGAACGACATCGATTATGTGATGTGCACGCATCTGCACACCGATCACGTTGGCTGGAACACGCGGCTCGAAAACGGCCGCTGGGTGCCGACCTTCCCCAAGGCCAAATACATCATGTCCGACCGCGAACTGGCGCATTGGACAGAGCGGGAAAAGGCCAATCCGGCCAGCGTGCCGTGGATCACCGACTCGGTGCTGCCGATCGTCGCCGCCAAACGCGAGCAGATCGTAAAGAGCGATTTCGCCTTCAACGAGCGAATTCAGTTCATCCCGACACCCGGCCACACCATCGATCATTTTTCGGTGCTGGTCGGCAAAGCCGGCGACGATGTTCTCATCACCGGCGACATGATCCATTCGCCGCTGCAGGGGAAATATCCGCAATACGGCATGATGTCGGACTACGATTCCCGGCAGGCCGAACAAACGCGGCATCAGGTGTTCGACCGCTTCTGCGAAACCTCGACGATCATGTGCGCGTCGCATTTTCCCGCGCCCTCGACTGGCCGGGTGCGGCGGTGGGGCGACGGCTATAAGTTCATCGCGATTTGACGCCTGATGCGAAGCTGCGCTCGGTGTGATATCAGACCTTATGACTGAATTGCACGACCATAGTCATTCGCACGACGACGCCGAGCGCTGGAAGCACGACGGGGTGCGTGTCATTCCGGGCGACCAGTTGGATCCCAACGTGCCGTCGACGCCGGGCATGGACCGCAAGGCGGCGATCAATTTCGCCCGCGCCGGCGCCCAGAAACTGTGGGCCGGCACGGTAACGATCAAACCGAATGCCAAGACCGGCGCGCATCATCACGGCCATCTCGAAAGCATCATCTATGTGGTGCGCGGCAAGGCGCGCATGCGCTGGGGCGAACATTTGCAATTCACCGCCGAAGCCAATCCCGGCGATTTCATTTTCATTCCGCCTTACGTGCCGCATCAGGAGATCAATGCCTCGACCGAGGAGGCGCTGGAATGCGTGCTGGTGCGCAGCGACGGGCAGGCGATCGCGGTCAATCTCGACATCGAACCGGTGGAAAAGCCGGAGACGGTGTTGTGGATCGATCCGATCCATCGCGATCCGGCAACGAGGAGTTGAGTCCCGCGGGTGTGGTTCCGCGGCGTCGACGAAAAATTGCTTAAACTTATTGTCGATAGATTTCTTGACAATCCAATTCTTTGGATCAGAATTTCTGCGCACCCTTACTGGCATGGAGGTCTAAATGATTCCACCGGGTCAGAGGGCCGCGATGATTGTTGCGGAACGCATTCGGGCCGCAGCATAGCGGCACCCACACGAATGGTTCGCCGGGCGCGACATTTCGCGGGTCGCATCAGTGAGGCATGACCCCACCTTGGTCGCCCCCGGCGAATATTTTTCGTGAATTGTCGGCTTGCGGCTATTCACTTGCCGCTATTGGAACAGCCGATAGCCGAAGGTGTGGCACTGGTCCAGGCCGCATTGCGCGACGACGGACAGGAAATTGATCGCGCAAATCACAACAAGGTAGATGACAAGCGCTTGCACGACCGTGCGAGGCAAATGGCGTTCCGCATCCGCCGTGTTGTGGGCGCCGCCGAACAGTGCGAGCCGGATCGCGAAGCCGAGCAACAACGCAACAGAAATAATGACAGACCACACCGGCAGGTGGATGCCGAAAATGGCACTGCCGACATAGTCATGCCCGGGGCGGGGAAACAGATCGAGCAATGTCTGCCGCACGGAGATGACCAGCAATAACACGGTGAAGATCAGCGCAATGCCGGTGCCGCGCTCCGAATTGTTGGAGCGCAATTGCCGGATCAGACCGAAGCAGCATCCGAACATCGCCACGCGTTGCAACAGACAGAGCGGGCAGGGGATTTCGCCAAACGCATATTGCATGACCATTGCCGCCGTCAGGATGGCGGCAAGAACGGCGAGCATGAGAAAAAGGATCAGGCGATCCAGCGTGGCGGAGAATTCGGTTCCGCTCATAGCTTGGCCAATCCTCTTATAGTTGCAACCAAGGCATGCGCAAGCCGTAGTCGGGGCTATACACCTCCCAGAGGAAGAGCCCGAGGCACAGCGCAAAAGACATCAACAGGCAAGATATGGCGATGCGGCGAAGCCCCGAAAGATCGAGGATGAAGGCGAGCAGTAGCGTTGCGTAGACCGCGGCCATCATCGTTGTGCAACTCAGTTGCGAGGCTCACGCCACGGCGTTGCGCCGGATCACTTCGGCATAATACGCGGCGCTGAGCTTAGGCGTCCGTTGCAGCGTCGCATAGTCCACATGGATCACGCCGAAACGCGTGCCGTAGCCGTCGGTCCATTCGAAATTGTCGAACAGGCTCCACAAAAAATAGCCGCGCGCCGGAACGCCTTCGGCGGTCGCCCGCTGTAGCATCGTTCAGATAGCTGCGCAGGAACATGACGCGGTCGCTGTCGTAGAC
Source organism: Xanthobacteraceae bacterium (assembly GCA_035642635.1). Classification (GTDB taxonomy): domain Bacteria; phylum Pseudomonadota; class Alphaproteobacteria; order Rhizobiales; family Xanthobacteraceae; genus BOG-931. Next base: position 45,565 of record DASQRX010000019.1, on the reverse strand, counting down.
CGTGCCGTCCACCGCCGGTTGGTCCACGGTGCCGCAGCCGTTCTCGCTGATGAAAATCTCCTTCACGTTCCAGATCTTGTGCAGGTGCCGCGGCGCCCAATAGGGCGCTTCGGGGCCGAAGAACTGCCATGACGACGCCATGCGCGGATGCGATTTCGCGAAGGGAACGATTTCGTAGCCCGGCGGTGCGCCGATGGCGCGCACGTATTTCGGCGAATAGATATTGACGCCGACAAAATCGAGCGGCGTTGCGATCGCCTTGATGTCTTCGCCGGTGAGTTTCGGCGCGTCCGCGCCGGCCGATGACAGGAAAGCTTCGGTGTAGTGCCCCTCGAGGATCGCGGTGAGATAGGCCGAGTTGAGCTCGCGCGTGGCGCGTTCGGCGGCGGCGATGTTTTCGTGGTTCTCGATGACGGGCACGCATGCCGCGATATTTTCGGCCAAGCCCACTTTGGTGGCGCGCCTGGCGTTGGCGCGGATCGCCTCGGCCGCGAGGCCGTGGCCGAGCACGGCATAGTGGCGGATCTGATTGAGGCGCGCGGGCGGCAGCGTCAGGCCGGGCGCGAATTGGCCGCTGCCATAGCCGGCGTCAACGAAGCTTCCGAATTCGTTGATCGTGAAATAGTGCTTGATCCGGTCGCTGAGCTTGTCGGCGACGAAGCCCGCGTAATCGGCAAAGGCCTTCGCGGTGTCGCGCGATTCCCAGCCGCCGACGCTGTCCTGCAAGGCCTGCGGCAAGTCCCAGTGAAACAGTGTCGCGAACGGCTCGATGTCGTGAGCGAGCAACTCGTCCGTCAGCCGCTCATAAAAGTCCAAGCCCTTGGCATTTGGCTGCCCGGTGCCTTGCGGAAAAATGCGCGGCCAAGAGATCGAGAAGCGATAGGTCTTCGCCCCCAGCGCCTTGATCGACTGCACGTCGTCCTTGTAGCGATGATAATGATCCAGCGCGACGTCACCGGTGTCGCCGCCGCGGATCTTGCCGGGCGTGTGCGTGAACCGGTCCCAGATCGAGGGGCCTTTGCCGTCTTCGTTCCATGCGCCCTCGATCTGATAGGCCGACGTGGCCGCTCCCCAGAGAAAACCCTTCGGGAAGTTTTGCAGGGCGCCCGGGCCGGTTTCGGCGCTGGTTTTGCCGTCTGCCGGTATCGTGGAATTGGCGGCAAGCGCGCCCGCGCCTGCAAGCTTGATCACATCGCGGCGCGTTGCGATCGTCGGCGCGGGTGCCGGCGGAGCTGATTTATCGGACATTGTGTTTTCGAACGGTCAAATGGTTCCGACCAGCAAAGACAATATGAGGAGCGCTGCTGCGGCAATGAGGCCTTGCAGCAGCGTCCCGATACTGAAGGCCGTGAGTCCGCGCAGCGGCGCAAGCCCGGCTCGGTCGGCGACCAGCCAGAAATATTCGTCGTTGACGTGAGACATCGTCATCGCACCGGCGCCGATGGCCAACGCCGCGAACGCCTTGCCGTCGGTCCCGCCAAGTCCAAGCGGGGTCATCATGGGCTGCGTCATCCCGGCCGCGGTAATGGCGGCGACCAGCGACGAACCCTGAAAGGTCTTCAATACCGCCGCGACCAGGAAGGGCACCAATATGCCGAACACTCCCATGTGCCAGCCGAGCACATGCTCGGCGAGCAATGTCGCCATGCCGGTCTCTTGGCAGAGCCGCTGCAGGCCGCCGGCCGCGCAGACGATAAGAAGGATGCCGGCAACATTGCCCAAGACACGCGCCATCCAGCCGGAATCGGCGATGAGGCCAAATCCTTGCCGCGGCTGGCCGATGATCATGATGCCGACGCCTGCGAGGAAGAGAATGAGCGGCCGGCCGACGCCGAGGATCAATTCCCGCGTCGGTCCGCCGCCGAGCGGCTCGCTTGGAATATTGCCGACGGACTGAAACATCAGCAGCAGGAGCGGCACCAAAGCCGCAAGACAGAGCGCGAGCGCCGAACCGCCGCCGCGTTTATCGGCGACCGGCGGCGGGTAGGATTGTGCCGATGTCTCCAAAGCGGATCCGGCGTTTGACCGCCAGCGCGAAAATATCGCCCCGAATGCCGCCGTCAAAATTGCCAGCGGCACGCCGAACAGCGCGACCCGAATCCAGCCGGCATCGATAATGGCCGCGGCCGCGATCGGGACCGGGGTCAGAACGATGAGGCCGTGGCTTGCTGAAATCGCCAGTGCGAGCGTCAGGGTCGCGCTTTCACTTTGCTGCGCGGTCTTGCCGCCGATAGGGCGAAGGAGCGGTGTGAGCAGCGCGAAGGCCGACGCCGGCGAAGCGCCGATGCCCGCGATCAGGCCCAAGACTGCAGCGATGCTGTTGCCGCCGAGCCATTGCCCAAAGCCTGGCCAATGGTCGCGCAACTGGTCGATCCGTGCCAGAAGCCGATCGGACGCCGAGGTGGTTTCGGCGATGCTGGAAATCAAAGCCGCGGCGACGATGACCAATCCAGGCGAATAGATCATGTCGGAAAAGCCGGTGCCAAACACGCGGCCGAGGATTGCGGTGGGAAAGCCCGCGATGAAGCCGAATACGGCGGCAACGACCACGATCACCAAAAACGGATGAAAATGCCGCCACTGAATTGCGGCGACGAGAACGATGACGGCAGCAAGAAAGACCAGCGCCTGGGCCATAGGCATGCCGTACATCGAAAGCCAAACCTCGCAATTTCCGCGCGGAATGGCGACGTCGCCACCCTGCCTTTGGCATTAAGACGTCTTCTACAGCATGATCCCGAAATCCCGAAAAACGGTCACCGGTTTTCGGCTAGGATCGTGCAGAATTGAAGCCGGCCCGGCTGGCACGATTTTAGCTTCGATCTGGTCCTGTAAGGTTCGACCTGGTCCTGAAAGGACATGAGTTGATGTGCGTTCGCGAGTTCATGTGCATTCGCGGCCTCCGGTTCTGCGGCCAATTCTGTACCCGGCTTTGTGCGCTGGTGTCTGTTCTCACTCTGCTTCTCGGCAATGGGTTCGGCGTAGCCGCGACGGCCGGTTTTATTCATGCCCCAGATTTTATTCATACCGAAGGCACTCGGCTCGTGGACGGCAGCGACCAGAATTTCGCCATCAAGGGGATCAATCTCGGCAATTGGCTGGTCCCCGAAGGCTACATGTTCAAATTCAAACACGCGCTGAGCCCGACCGAGATTGCCGGTGTCGTCGAGAAACTGGTTGGGCCGGAACGGGCATCGCGGTTCTGGACCGAATTCCGCGACGTCTATGTGGCCAAGGAAGACATCGATTTCATCAAAGCCGCCGGCTTCAATACCGTGCGGGTACCGCTGAATTGGCGGCTTTTCGTCGAGCCCGGCGATCGGGCGAGCGACGACACATTCGATGGACCGGGCTGGGCGCTCCTCGACCGGCTGGTGCAATGGTGCAACGAGGACGGTTTGCGCGTGATCGTCGATCTGCACGCCGCGCCCGGCGGGCAGACCGGCGTCAATCATGACGACGGCACCGGCTTCCCGCTGACATTCTATGTGCCGCGCTATCGCGCTCTAACCGTTGCGCTGTGGCGGCATCTTGCCGAACATTATCGCGGCGAGCCGGCGATTCTTGGCTATGACCTTCTAAACGAACCGATTTCGCCCTACAACGACGTCGATTACCTCGATCCGCAGCTCGAGCCGCTCTATCGCGACATTGTCGCAGCCATCCGCAGCGTCGATCGCAACCATGTGGTGCTGCTTGCCGGCGCGCAATGGAGTACGAATTTTTCGGTGTTCGGCCGGCCGTTCGACAGCAATGCGGTCTACGAGTATCACAAATTCTGGGCCAACCCGACGCGCGACGCGCTCCAGGATTATCTCGATTTCAGCAATCGCTGGAACGTGCCGGTGATGATCGGCGAGACCGGCGAATATACCAACTCCTGGAATACGAAATTCCGTCAGCTTCACGAGCGCTTCAATATCGGCTGGTGTTTCTGGACCTATAAGAATCTCGACACCAATACGTCCGTCGTCTCCATTCAAAAGCCCATGGGATGGGATCTGGTCGCCGAGGTCGGCGGTGCGGCGAAGACCGCACTACCGTCGCGCGAACAGGCGCAGACGATCCTCGATGCCTATCTCGAAGCCGCCAAATTGAAGAACGACCGCGTCAACCGCGGCTATCTCACCTCGCTGGGCCTTGCGGTGCCTTAGCCCGGCCGGTCGCCGCGGATACGTCCCTCCGAGGTGACTTGGTGTGAGAGAATCGTTGTCCGGATCGCCGTTTGGGCAACGCTTGGCGAAAGCCGACCAGCGTGCTGCCGGCGATTGTGACGATTGATATTGTCGAGGGCCCATAATTCGGCCCGGCCGCCAAATCGCTTGGCCGGCCCGTAATTCGATACCTATCAAGCGCCTAGGATGGACGCTCCTGCCGGGGCAAAAGGCGCAGGCAGACGGCCGAGATCGTCGCTTTGGGCGCAGTCGCGGCGTGCGGCCAGAGTCGATCGCCCAAAGTGTTGCTAAGTTGCGACAAAGCCCCGCTATTACACGTGTTGGGGGCCTGGCTCGCTTGCGAAGCGATTTCTTGTATGTGACAGTGACTCGTTCCCCCAGGGGCTAATTTCCGAGGGGCGTCTCAGGTTGAGGAGGAACTCATGCGCCGTATTCGTCTTTCGCTGTGCGTAGCTGTTGCATTGTCGGCTCTTGCCTATTCCGGGGCGCAGGCCGCCGGGCTGAACTGCGCCGTCGGCATCAGCGTCAACAACAAGGCCACGATCTGGCTGCACCACAAGAAGATCGCCTGGTGCTCGGGTGCGTTCGGCTGCAAGTGCGTGTCGTGCTACAATCTCGACGGCTCCGTCTCTTCGGCTTGCCACCCGCTCGTGGCGCCGATGCCGCCGTGGGCAAAGTCGTAGCTCGGACAGGTACTCTAGCTCCTTCCCGGCTGGAGTAACGTCGGGCGCAGTCGCGCCTTCTAACGGCGTTTAAAGTTCCGAATGGCCAGTTTGGCGCACCCAGCATTGCTGGCGCGCCAGATTGCTATTATTTTCCGTACCACGCTTACGGTGGGTTGATCGCCACGATGATATGCGTCGCGAGCCGACGCTCTACGTTGCGCGTCTTCGTCGCCAGATTGCAGGAGACGCTCGTTGCGAGCTCCTTTTTTTGCCTCGAGGCTCGCCGTTCGGCCGGCGGCCTACGCTGCTGCCATTTTCGCGGCAGGCTTGTCCGCAGCAGAGCCGCCCCGGCGCGGCGCCCAATCTGTTGGTCATTCAATGGCTTGTTCGTTTCGCCGTACCCGAGCCCCGTGCTTTCCTTCGCTGCGGCAATTCAGGGACTGGAGGTTTCCAGACAATCTGTCATTGTGACGATGGGGAATTTCAGAATCAAAAAACTGTCGCCGGCAAACGGCGAACTGAGGAGGAACAAATGGCGCTCAACGTGGCGATGGCGATGATCGCCATCAGCATTCCGGCGCTTATCTACGCCGGCTGCATTATGACCCGCAAAAAGAAATCGTCGGATCTGCCCAAAGTCGCTTCCCACTATGAGTTCGATCGCGCTGCTTGATTTGCGATCCGCCTGCGGGATCTGGAGCTTGACGCCAAAGCGTGCCCTCGGACTTGATCCGGGGGGCACCCGGTTTTCGAACGAGATCGTGTTCAAGCGAAAAATCAAGACCTTGGTCCGATTGGATCAAGGTCTGGAACGGTGCCGTCGACCGGCTCCTGACGTAACAATTGCGCGTCGCGATTGTGCGCTGATTAGGGGTTGAGCGCTGCGATTAAGGGCTACGGCGTTGTCGGTGCGGAGCAACTGCGACGTTTCGCAACAAACAAAGTTCATGCCGCGCGCACGCGGTTGAAAAATTCCGTCACTTTGGATTCGAGGTCGCGCGCGCGGGAGGCGACCCGCCCGGTCGAATCCGCGATTTCACTGAAGGCCGTGGCGCTTTGCCGTGCGGCTTGCTCGACCGACATGATTTCGGTCGAGGCGCTAGTTGTGTATCCCGCGGCCGTTTGAATGCTGCCGGCGATGTCGCGCGTTGTGTTGCTTTGTTGTTCGACAGCGGAAGCGATACTGGTGGCGGCCGCCGTCAATTGCTCGATGGCGCGCGCGATCGACGAAATTTCGTCGACCGATTTCCTGGTCGCATCCTGAATGGCGTTGACCTGTTGCGAGATTTCATCGGTGGCGCGCGAGGTCTGGTTGGCCAGTGCCTTCACCTCGGAGGCGACGACCGCAAATCCCTTGCCGGCGCTGCCGGCCCGCGCCGCCTCGATCGTGGCGTTGAGCGCCAGCAGGCGAGGCGATGGTGGAAATGATGTTGACGATGGTGCCGATCCGCCCGGCCGCTTGCTGGGTGCGTTGCGTGTCGTCGACCGCCGCCTTCGCCATCTCGAGCGCGCGGCCAGTTTCTTGTCCGATATGATTGATCGAGCCATAGAGCTCGTCGGTGGCTTCGCTGGTGATCTTCACTCGGTGCGTCGTTTCCGCGGCCGCCGCCGAGGCGACGGCAATTCGGTTCACGGCATTGTCGGCGAGACCCCGCATGGTCGTACACGTCGCGGTCAGCGACGCGGCAGCCGTCTTGATGGCTTCCAGCACCTCGCCGACCGTGCGATGCAGGGTCATCGCGTTCGCCACGTCAAAGGCGATGACCTTCGACACCAGCTTGGTGTTGGCGACGAGCTTTGCCGGCGAGAACCTGTATTTGCGCGCCAGCGCGTCGAGCGCGCCGCGGAGCAGATAATTTCCGGCGGTGCTGCGGAAACGGGCGTCGATGCCGAACGTGGCTTCTTGTTCGACGATTTTGCGGCATGACACGAAATAGGGGCGATCGAGGTCGCCGTTCAGCAGTGCTTCCAGATGCGCCATTTCGAGCTTTTTGATCACATGCCCGTGCTGCCGGATGACGTCGCGGAGATTCGGCAATTGGCTGGTGACGGCGAGAATGGCGTCCACCGCCTTGTCGAGATCCGGCGCAACGATCGGCCATATTTGTTTGATCGCGCCGCGCGCCTGCGGGTCGAGCGCGTAGAGCCGATAGCGGAATTCCACCCCTTGGATGGGATCGTCATATGCTGGCACAGCGAATCCCTACAAGGCCGGAACCGGCCCAGCTTTTTTGCCAAGCTACTATGGATTGGTTGTGCCAATCTTAACGATAGGGAAACCTTTGCGGCGCGCGGTTTGCGCCCTTTCCGGACATCATCGCGGCCCAACCATCGCATCCCGGACGCAAGGAACCGATTGGTTTATTGCCCGCGCCGCGCCGCACTGGCAAAGCGCTGGGCTTCCTCGGCGGCGCGGAACAGAGCCTTCGCCTTGTTGATGCATTCCTGCTGTTCGAATTCCGGATCGGAGTCGGCGACGACGCCGGCGCCGGCTTGCACATACATGGTGCCGTCCTTGATCAGCGCGGTGCGCAGCACGATGCAGGAATCCATTTCCTCGCCGGTGGAAAAATAGCCGACGGCGCCGGCATAGAGCGACCGTTTTTCCTTTTCCAACTCGTCGATGATTTGCATGGCGCGCACTTTCGGTGCGCCCGACACGGTGCCGGCCGGGAAGCCCGCGGCCAGCGCGTCGATGGCGTCGCGATCCTTGCGCAATCTGCCCTCGACGTTGGAAACAATATGCATCACCTGACTGTAGCGCTCGATGAAGAACTGGTCGGTGACTTTTACCGTGCCGATCTCGGCGACGCGGCCGACGTCGTTGCGGCCGAGATCGAGCAGCATCAGGTGCTCGGCGCGCTCCTTGGGATCAGCGAGAAGCTCGGTCTCAAGCGCCTGATCTTCGTGCGGGGTCGCGCCGCGCCGCCGCGTGCCGGCAATCGGGCGGATAGTGACGGTGCCGCGGCTCGACTTGACCAGAATTTCCGGGCTCGAGCCGGCCACCGCAAAGTTGCCGAAATCGAGAAAATACAGATAGGGCGACGGGTTAACCCGCCGCAGTGCGCGGTAGAGCGCAAACGGCGGCAGGGCGAACGGCGCCTCGAAACGTTGCGACAGCACGACCTGAAAAATATCGCCGGCGGCGATGTAGTCCTTGGCGCGCAGCACCATGCTCTTGAATTCGTCCGCCGAGGTATTCGACCGCGGCACGACGTGGAGCGGGCCGTCATGATATTGGGTTGCCGCCTTGTCGAGAGGCTTGTCGAGCGCATCGACCACGGCGGAGAGGCGTTCGACGGCGCGTGCCAGTGCGGCCTTCGCCGTGACGCCGGAATGCGCCCGCACCGGCGTGACCACGGTGATCGTGTCTTCGACCGCGTCGAAGGCGATGACGAGGGTCGGGCGAATGAGGATGGCGTCGGGAATGCCGATCGGATCGCGGCCCGGCGGCGGCAAATCCTCCATCAGCCGCACCATGTCGTAGCCGAGATAGCCGAACACGCCGGCTGCCATCGGCGGCAGCGCCGGCGGCAGCGCAATGCGGCTTTCGGCGATGATAGCGCGCAACGCGGCGAGCGGCGGATTATTGGTCCGGACAAACGCGGCTGGATTGGTCTGCGGCGTGCGGTTGATCTCGGCGCTCTTGCCGTTAACGCGAAAAATGAGATCCGGCTCGAGCCCGATGATTGAATAGCGGCCGCGCACTGCTCCGCCCTCGACCGATTCCAGAAGAAAGCTCATCGGCCGTCCGCCGGCGATTTTCAGAAAGACGGAGACCGGCGTTTCCAGGTCGGCGACCAACGTGGTCCAGACGAATTGCGGCTCGCCGGACGCGTAGCGCCCAGCGAAAGTCTCCGCCGCAGGCTCGATTTGCATTTAGTTGGAGTCCAGCGGGTTGTTGCCCGAGTTCCCGCTTGATGTGCCCATGGCTTGCGCCAGCGCCGCGCCGTTGATGCTGGTGCCGAGATAGGTTTCAAGCCACGCCATATATTGGCCGATCACGTCGTCGGCCATTTGGCTCTGCACCGTCTGCGCGATGGTTTTGGCATTGGCCGAGTTCGCGTCGAGCGGCGGCGTCTTGATGTCGGTGACGCGGAACACGACCCATTGCGTCGGCAGATCGCCTACGCTGCTGCCATAGGCGTCCCTCGCGGTGTGGAAGATCGCTTCCGTCATCCGCGGCGTGATGGCGCCGCTCGTGCCGCCGCGCTTGATGTCGGTTGCGGTTTCGATCTTGAGCTTGTCGGCACTGGCGAGCGCGTCGAACGCCTCGCCGCCCTTGAGCTTGCCGAGCATATCATCTGCCTTGGCCTTCAGCCGTGCGGCGATTTCATCGTCGCGCCAGCGCTGCGCGACCTGAGCTTTGACTTCGTCGAGCGTACGGTCGTGGGCCTTGGCGATATCGGCGACGGCGTACCAGACGTAACCGCCGTCCGCATCGATCGGATCGTTGTCGACGCCCACATCGGAGGCGTAAGCGGCGTTAACGACATCCGAGGCATGCGGGACATTGACCGTCGGCTTGCCGTCCGGATCGCGGCCGGAGCGATCGACATTGACCGTAGTAATCGGCAGCTTGAATTTCTCCGCGGCCTGTTCGAGTGACGAGCCGCCGGCGCGATCGTCCTCGATCTTGTCGTGCAGGTCCTGCACCTGCGTTTTGGCGCGTTCGAGCGCGATGTCGTTGCGAATCTGTGCCGAGACTTCGGCGAGCGGCTTGGTCGATTCAGGCTCGATTTTGAGCGCGGTGACGAGGATCGCGCCGAAGCGGCCTTGCACCGGCGCCGCGACTTCGCCTTCCTTGAGCGAGAAGGCGGCCTCGGCCTCGGCGGGATCGACGATGCGCGACTTCGCCACCGTGCCGAGATCGGTGTCTTGTTCCTTGAGCCCGCGCTCGGCGGCGATCGCTGCGAAGCTCGTGCCGCTCTTGATGCGGTCGGCGGCGGCCTGCGCGTCAGTCATATTGGGGAAGACGATCTGCTGGATGTGGCGGCGCTCCAGCGTGGTGAAACGCGCACGCTGTTTCTCGTAGGCGCTCTTGATGTCGTCGTCGGAAACTTCCATCCACTTCGCCAGTTCCACGGGCGTGACCGCGACGACGTCGATCTTGCGGTATTCCGGCGCGCGAAACAGGATTCTCCGCTCGTCGAAATATTTGCTGAGCTGTTCGTCGGTCGGCTCCGGGATGTCGCCCGCCTGCGCGGGGCCGAGCACCACGTAATTGACGCTGCGCAATTGGTTCTGGAACTGATTGATGACATCGAGCCAGGCTTTGGGCGCGGTGAGGTCGCCGGAAAGGCTGTCGATGAGCTGCTGGCGCAGCGCCGTCTGCCGTCGCTCGGTGACGAAACGCTGTTCGGTGTAGCCCAAGTTGCGCAGAATCTGCTCGAACTTCGTGCGGTCGAACTGGCCGTTGATGGTTTGCAGATTCGGATCGGTCGTAATGTGACGTGCGATTTCCGAATCGGGGATGCCGAGACCCATTTGGCGGGCGCGCTGATCCACGCCGGCCTGGGCGACCATTTCGCCGAGAACGCGCCGGTCGAGCCCCAGCGTTTTCGCTTCTTGCGGCGACAGCGGCTTGCCGAGATCGTGGCTGATCTGGTTGAGGCGGTCGCGATAGTTCTGCTGGAACCGGTCGATCGCGATCTCGGTATTGCCGATCTTGGCCAGCGTCGAGCGGCCGAAGCCATTAAAGATGTCGTTGATGCCCCAGACCGCAAAACTTCCCGCGAGCACGGCCATGACCACACCCATGACGGTGCGGCCGAGCCAGTTTTCGGAGGCTTTGCGGATACCTCGAAGCATGGGTCCAACGCTGCTGTGTTGCGGGCCGGTCAGGTGGCCGGCGAAGGCGGCGCACTATAAGGACCGCAAGGTTGCGCCGCAACCGACGGGTTTTACTGCTAAAACGACCCTTTCCCGAGCGCAACCAGTCTGCTAACGGCTGATTGTCGCAGGGATCCTGGCACACGGTTTTGAACAGAACATGGCGCGTCGTCCGCTGGTCGCCGGCAATTGGAAAATGAACGGGCTCACGGCGGCCGCGTCCAAGCTTGACCAGATCATTGCCGGATCGGCCAAATTGCCTGCCCACGTCGATGTTTTGATCTGCCCGCCGTTCTTGCTGGTTCCGGTTTTCGCCGCGCGCGCGCGCGGCAGCCGCGTCGCGATCGGCGGACAGGATTGTCACGCCGCAGCGTGCGGCGCGCATACCGGCGATATCGCAGCCGAGATGCTGGCGGATGCGCAGGCCAGCACCGTCATCGTCGGGCATTCCGAACGCCGGCACGATCATCAAGAAACCGATGCGCAGGTGCGCGCCAAGGCGCTGGCGGCGCACCGCGCCGGTCTCACCGCCATCGTCTGCGTCGGCGAAACGCGCGCCGAGCGCGACGCCGGGAGAGCGAACGACGTCGTCGGCGCGCAACTTGAAGGCTCGCTGCCGGACGGCGCCGATAATATCGCGATTGCCTATGAGCCGGTCTGGGCGATCGGGAGCGGACTGACGCCAACGTCGGGCGACGTTCGCGACATGCACGGTTTCATCCGCAAACGTTTGGTGTCGCGCTATGGGGAAGCGGGGCAGGGCATCCGCATTCTCTATGGCGGATCGGTGAAGCCCGCGAATGCCAAGGAGTTACTGGCGATCGAAAATGTCGACGGCACCCTGATCGGCGGTGCGAGCCTCGATCCCGACGAATTTCTCGCTGTCGCCGACGTCTATCGCTAGCGCGCGCTGCCGTGCGTGACGGCGGGCGTCGCCTCATTCGAGGCCGTGACGATATCGGAATTGCCGGTCTGATAGACGATCACGCCGGCGGCCAAGACCGCGCACAGCACCAAAGCCGCGAACCAGAGGCCCATAATGTCGGGACCATTGGCGTCGGCGTTGTTCAGCTTCCGCCGCGGCTCCGATACTCTGCTTTGCTTGTTCATTTTGTTGTCCATCGAACCCTCCAGGAAAGCAGGGCAAGACGCATAGAAGACATATAGGAACGAAGCCCTGCCGCGGCGAGAGGGCAGGCATGCGAAGTTCGAAGCTGGGTTAATAACCCGACGCCGCGGGCGGCCATTTCCGCGCGTGCCGAATAAGGCTAGTCTCAATTCAACACGCAAGAACCGCCGCGCGTTCCGCGCGAGCAAGGTTTCGCATCAGGGAGGGTTCGATGAGCGAGGAGACGCTTCCGCGCCGCAAATTTCTCGTCGGCGCAGGCCTTGTGGGCACAGGTCTTGCCGCGGGCTCTGCCGGCTTGGCGCAGCCCGCCGCTGCCGGTCCGCAGGCACCCGCTGCCGCCGCAGCGGCCGCCGCCAATGCGGCTTCACCGCCTGCGCCGCAGCCCGAACCTCAGCCGCTTCTGATCCTGAACGAGACCGAGCACGCTTTCGTCGTCGCCGCGGTCGATACGCTCATCCCGGCCGACGAATTGTCGCCGTCCGGCAGCGATTGCGGCTGCGCGGTTTATATCGACCGCCAGCTCGCCAGCGCCTGGGGCGGCGGCGCGAAATCCTATCGCTCCGGGCCGTTCTTCAAAGGCAAGCCCGAACAGGGCTACCAGCTGGCGCTGACGCCGGCCGAGTTTTTCGCAGCCGGCATTGCCGCCGCGAACGACTGGTCGCGCAAGACTTACGGCCATGACTTTGATGGGCTGCCGCCGGACCAGCGGGTCGAAGCGCTCAAGGCGATGCAAGAGGGCAAGGCCGAGTTCGCCAATTTCAGCTCGAAAGCGTTCTTCGGCCGCCTGCTTAGCCTCACCATGGAAGGGTTCTTCGGCGATCCGATCTATGGCGGCAACCGCAACAAGGTGTCCTGGAAGATGCTCGGCTTCCCCGGTCTGCCGGCGACTTACGCCAATGTCATCGATGCGTATCGCGACAAGCGCTACGTCGCCGAGCCGCAATCGATTGCAGATTTCTCGTAAGGGGAGGCGGACATGGTGACGCGATTAAAAGACGTCGATGCCGTCACGGTGGGGTTCGGCTGGACCGGCGCGATCCTGGCGCGCGAACTGACCAAGGCCGGATTGAACGTGGTGGGACTGGAGCGTGGACCGGACCGCGTGCCCGGCGAGGATTTCATCCTGCCGTCGGTGCGCGACGAGTTGCGCTACGCGCAGCGCCTCGAACTGATGATGGATAATTCCATCGACACCATCACCTTCCGCAATTTCCCGAACGAGCAGGCGCTGCCGATCCGCCGCATCGGCGCTTTCCTGCCGGGCGAAGGCACTGGCGGCTCCGGTATTCATTGGGGCGCTCTGCTGTGGCGCAACTTGCCGAGCGATTTCCGTGTCCGGAGCGCGCTCACCGAACGCTACGGCAAGAACGCAATCCCGGACGACATGACGATCCAGGATTGGCCGGTGAGCTATGACGAACTCGAGCCGCATTACGATCGCTACGACAGATTGTGCGGCGCGTCGGGACAGGCCGGCAATGTGCAGGGCAAGAAGATCGACGGCGGCAATATTTTCGAAGGCGCGCGCGCCAACCACTATCCGAATGCGCCGATCAAATCGAGCAATGCCGGCGTAATGTACGGCGCGGCGGCCAAGAGCCTCGGCTATCATCCGTTCCCGGCGCCGGTTGCCATCGCAAGCTCGGCTTATACCAACCCCGAAAACGTGACGCTCGGCGCCTGCGAATATTGCGGCTATTGCAATCGCATCGCCTGCGAGACCAACTCCAAGGCCTCGGCCAATTCCACGATATTGCCGGTGCTGCGGCTCGATCCGAAATTCGAGCTGCGCTCACGCTGCTTCGTCACCAAACTGAACTACGACAAGGCGGCGAAACGGGTGGTGAGCGTCACCTATACCGACATGCGCAACGGCGAAGAATACGAACAGCCGGCCGGCATCGTCATCCTGTCGTCCTTCGTGTTCGGAAATGTGCAGCACTTGCTGCTCGCCGGCATCGGCGAGCCGTACGACCGCGACAGCGGCAAGGGCCTGGTCGGCAAGAACTACGCCTATCAGTATGAAGCCGGCGCCAGCGCCTTCTTCGAGGACAAGGAGCTCAATCCCTATTGGGGCTCGGCCGGCATGGGCGTCGTCATCGACGATTTCAATGGCGAGAGTTTTGATCACGGCGGCCTGGGTTTCTTCGGCGGCGGCTATATCGCCTGCAATACCGCGGGCGCGCCGCCGATCGCCGGCCGTACCGTGCCGCACGGCACGCCGGAATGGGGCTCGGAATGGAAGCGCGCGACCGTGAAGTGGTATCACCACGCCGCGCGCTTCAACACGCAAGGCTCGGTCTACGCCAATCGCAACAACTTCATGGATCTCGATCCGACCTACAAAGATGTCTTCGGCCGGCCGTTGATCAGGCTGTCGTACAATCCGCCCGACAACGAATACAACATGTCGCGTTTCCTGCTGACGAAGCTCGAAGGGATCATCAAGGCGATGAACCCGACGGCTTATGACATGCATCCGCGGCCGAAAACATTCACCGTGGTGCCTTATCAATCGACCCACAATACCGGCGGCACGATGATGGGAGCGGATCCGAAGTCGAGCGTGGTCAACCGCTATCTGCAAGCCTGGGACGCACACAACTTGTTCGTCCAGGGCGCTTCGGTGTTTCCGCAGCAGCACGGCTACAATCCGACCGGCACGGTCGGCGCGCTAGCCTATTGGTCGGCGCAGGCCATCACCACAAAATATCTCAAAAATCCGGGGCCGCTCGTTCAGGCGTGAGGGCATGGACGCGGACCTCAAGATCCGCGCCGTAACAGGGGAAGAAAGACATGCGAGACAGGAACAGCGGGCTCACGCCCGGCGCTCTTTTTATTGCCGCGTTCGGTGCGGGGCTTTTGGCGACAACTGCCGCAACGACAGCCTTCGCCGCCGACGCGGATCACGGCAAGGCCGTGTTTCAGACCTGTGCCGCCTGTCACACCGACAGACCCGGCGCGATCGGTCCGTCGCTGCGCGGTGTCGTCGGCCGCAAGTCCGCCTCGGTTGACGGCTTTCACTATTCGGACGCGATGAAGCGCGCCAATCTGACCTGGGATGAGGCGAATTTGCGCGACTACCTCAAGGACCCGCAGGCCAAGGTGAAGGGCAACCGCATGCCCTTCGGCGGCGTCAGCAATGGCAAAGAACTCGACGATCTCGTCGCCTATCTTAAGGATTATAAGTAGGTACGGTCCGTAGCCCGAATTGAGCGATAGCGAAATCCGGGAGCGGCGTCCCCGGCTTTCGCGTGGCTCAAGGCGGGCTACAGACCGGCCGGGGCCATAGAAATGCCGCCGAGGATCGTGTAGAGACGCCCGCAACTTCCCATATAGAGGGTCGGATATCGGGGGATTTCCCTGGTTTCCTTGGCTCTCCCTGGGTTTCCCAAAGCTTAAAGATCGGTCCGGGTCGCAAATGGTGGTTTTGATCGTCATTCATCTCTTGCTGGTGCTCGCCATGATCGGCGTGGTGCTGCTGCAAAAGTCCGAGGGTGGCGGCCTCGTCAGTTCGTCGAGCGGCTTTATGACCGGCCGCGGCACCGCCAACATGCTCACCCGCACCACGGCGCTTTTGGCCGCTGGCTTTTTTGTCACGAGCCTTGCTCTGTCCTGGTTTGCGGGCCTTGAGCGTAAGCCTAGCTCAATCATCACCACCGGAGCGCCGGCCGGCCAGGAGGCGCCGGTGGGTCCGCCGACCGCGCCGTTGAACCAAGGCAGCGGCGGGCTTCTCGGCAAGTTGGGCGGCGGCGCACCGAATCCGCCGGCGGCGCCTGCCGCACCGAGCGGGCCGCAAGTGCCGCAATCGCACTAGGCTTCGCGCCAAATCGCAAACAAGGCCGCGATCCCCAAATAATCGCCGCGCCGGGGTTTCGGCGCTGGGTGAAAGCGTCCATATAACGGCGTGAAATAACGCGCTGAAAGCGAAGGACTTTTCCACCGCGGCTGACACCCTCGTGCACGGCGCGGCAGATATTCCGGAAAATCGCTCGTCGAATCGAGAAAGGAACGCTAAGCGTTAGGTCCCATGGCGCGGTACATTTTCATCACCGGCGGCGTGGTCTCCTCACTTGGCAAAGGTCTGGCCTCGGCGGCGCTCGGCGCGCTCCTGCAGGCGCGCGGCTATAGGGTTCGCCTGCGCAAGCTCGACCCCTATCTCAATGTCGATCCGGGTACGATGTCGCCGTACCAGCACGGCGAGGTTTTCGTCACCGACGATGGCGCCGAGACCGATCTCGATCTTGGCCATTACGAGCGCTTCACCGGCCGGCCGGCGACCCGACAAGACAATATAACAACCGGCCGTATCTATCAGGAAATCCTCACCAAAGAGCGGCGCGGCGACTATCTCGGCGCCACCATCCAGGTCATTCCCCACGTCACCAATGCGATCAAGGACTTCATCCGCGACGGCAGCGAGGGCTTCGACTTCGTGCTGTGCGAGATCGGCGGCACCGTGGGCGATATCGAAGGCCTGCCGTATTTCGAGGCCATCCGCCAATTCGGCAATGATGTGCCGCGCGGCCATGCGATCTACATCCATCTGACGCTGATGCCGTTCATCCCCAGCGCCGGCGAACTCAAGACCAAGCCGACCCAACACTCGGTGCGCGAATTGCGCGCCATCGGCATCCAACCCGATATCCTCCTGTGCCGCACCGACCGCTTGATCCCGGAGAGCGAGCGCAAGAAGCTCGCGCTGTTCTGCAATGTGCGCGAAAGCGCGGTGATCGAGGCGCGCGACGCCGACAATATTTACGCGGTGCCCGAGGCCTATCATGCCGGCGGCCTCGACAACGAGGTTCTCGCCGCGTTCGGCATTCAAAATCCGCCTGAGCCGGATCTGGCGACCTGGCGCTTCATCAACGAGCGCATCCACAATCCGGAAGGCAATGTAACCATCGCCATTGTCGGCAAATATACCGGCATGAAGGACGCCTATAAATCGCTGATCGAGGCGCTGTCGCATGGCGGCGTCGCCAACAAGGTGAAGGTCAAGCTCGACTGGATCGAGAGCGAAGTGTTCGAGAACGAGGATCCAACGCCGTTCCTCGAACATGTCGACGGCATTCTGGTGCCGGGCGGCTTCGGCCAGCGTGGTGCCGAGGGTAAAATCCGCGCGGCGCAATTCGCGCGCGAGCACGACGTGCCGTATTTCGGCATCTGCTTCGGCATGCAGATGGCGGTGATCGAGGCGGCGCGAAACCTGTGCGGCATCGAGGAGGCGAATTCGACCGAATTCGTCGCCACGCCCGAACCGGTCGTCGGCCTGATGACCGAATGGATGAAGGGCAGCGAACTGCAAAAGCGCGGCCTCTCCACCGATCTCGGCGGCACCATGCGGCTCGGCGCTTATCCTGCAATATTGCAGCGCGGCTCGCGCGTTGCCGAGATTTATGACGCGACCGAGATTTCCGAGCGCCATCGCCACCGCTACGAGGTCAACACGGCCTACAAGGACCGTCTCGGCCAGCACGGCATGCGCTTTTCCGGCATGTCGCCCGACGGGCTTTTGCCGGAAATCATCGAATACGCCGATCACCCCTGGTTCATCGGCGTGCAATTTCATCCCGAGCTGAAGTCGCGGCCGTTCGCGCCGCATCCGCTGTTCTCGTCCTTCATCGGGGCCGCGGTGGAGCAGAGCCGGCTGGTGTAATTTCCTCCAAATATTGCGTCCATGCGTCGTGCGCGGCTCTGAGGCCTCGGCCCGCTTCTTGTGCCGCCCCGCGCATCAACGCTAAATCACGCCAACACAACGGGAGGAAAATCATGATTTATGAATCGCGCATCTATACCTGCATTCCCGGCCGGCTGCCGGCGCTGCTCAAGCGCTTCGAAAACGAGACGCTGAAAATCTGGGCGAAGCACGGCATAAAGCCGGCCGGTTTTTGGACCGTGCTGGTGGGCGACGGCAACCACGATCTGCACTACTTGCTGGCGTGGGATTCGCTCGCCGATCGCGAAACCAAATGGAACGCCTTTCAGGCCGATCCGGCCTGGCACAAAGCGCGCGACGAGAGCGAGAAGGACGGGCCGATCATCGCCAATATCAAGAGCTCGTTTCTTAAGCCGACGGCTTTCTCCTCGGTGCAGTGAAGCTAAGTTGGCCCGCGGCCTCGACCATGTCGCGCATGCGGTGTCCGACCTTGACGCCGCCGCGGCGCTTTATGCGCGGGCGGGCTTTCAAGTTGGCGCGCGCAACCGCCACGCCCCGGAATGGGGCACGCAGAACCACATCGTCCAGCTTCCGGGATTCTTCGTCGAACTCTTAGGCCTGACGGACGTGAGCGCGATCGCGCCGCATGCGGAGAGATATTTCTCCTTCGGCGCGTTCAACCGCGATTTCCTGGCGCGCCACGAGGGGCTTTCGCTGCTGGTGCTCGAAGGCAGCGATAGCGCCGCGGAGGCAGCGGCGTTTCGTGCGGCCGGCATCGGCGATTTCGCGCTGTTCGAATTTGAGCGCGATGCCAAACGGCCTGACGGCACGCCGACCAAGGTCGCGTTTTCGCTTGCCTTTGCGGGCGACCCAAAAGCGGTCGATATTGGGTTCTTCACATGCAAGCAGCGCCACCCGGAAAATTTCTGGAATCCGGCGTTCCAACAGCACGCTAATAGCGCGATCGGCATTGCCGGCGTAGTGCTGGTCGCGAACGAACCCGGCGAACACCGGGCGTTTCTTTCCGCTTTCGCCGGCGAGCGCGACGTACAGGCAACCGCATCGGAAATTTCGGTGAAGACCCCGCGCGGCGAAATCGCAGTCATGGAGCCTGCGTCGTTCACGCGCGATTTCGGCGTTGCGCCGCCCGACACGCGGCACAGCGCGCGGCTTGCGGCTTTGCGCTTTGCGGTGCGCGATCGGGCGGCGGCCCGGGCGGCTTTATGGGCTGGGAAAATCGACTTTGCCGAGCACAAGCAGCTGCTTGTCGTCGGCCCCGACATTGCCATCGGCGCAACGCTCGTGTTCGAAGGCCCGGGTTGACCAGGCCCGGTGCGGCGATCATGGTCGCCCGCAAAGGACGCGCCCCGAAGGACGCAAATGGCTGAAAAACCAAACCCAATTGTCACTGTCGGCAAAGCCAGCTTCGGCAACAAGCTGCCGCTCGCCTTGATCGCCGGCCCCTGCGCGCTCGAAAGCCGAGCGCATGCGTTCGAAATGGCGACGGCGCTGAAAGAGCTTGCCGCAAAACTTGGCCTGGGCTTCGTTTACAAAACCTCGTTCGACAAAGCGAACCGCACCAGTGCCGCGAGCGCCCGCGGCATGGGCCTCGCCAAGGCGCTTTCGATCTTCGCCGAGTTACGCGAAAAACTCGGCGTGCCGGTGCTCACCGATGTGCATGAGCCGGACCAATGCGCGCCGGTCGCCGAAGTCACCGACGTTTTGCAGATCCCAGCGTTTCTCTGTCGCCAGACCGATCTCTTGATAGCGGCCGCGAAAACCGGGCGCGTGGTCAACGTGAAGAAGGGGCAATTCCTGGCGCCGTGGGACATGGCGAATGTCGTCGCCAAGATCACCGGCGCCGGCAATGCCAATGTGCTGGTCACCGAGCGCGGCGTGTCGTTCGGCTACAACACGCTGGTCTCCGACATGCGCGCGCTGCCGGTGCTGGAAAAGATCGGCGCGCCGGTGATCTTCGACGCCACCCATTCGGTGCAGCAGCCGGGCGGGCAGGGCACCTCGTCGGGCGGCGAGCGCCACTACGTTCCGGTGCTGGCGCGCGCGGCCGTGGCGGTCGGTGTTGCCGGCGTCTTCATCGAGACCCATCAGGATCCCGACAAGGCGCCATCCGACGGCCCAAACATGATCCCGCTCAAAGCGTTGCCGGCGCTGCTTGAGCAACTGATGCAATTCGACGCGTTAGCGAAAAACGTGGCAAAGAGCTCCTCAGCAAAAACGGACCATAGCTCATCCGCTTTTTGAGCAGCCGCGTGCATTGCCTCGCAACAACAGGGTTTGTGCTATTCCACCCATTCTCCGAATCGTCAGCCTGGTGGTGTTCGCCTCGACGCTGTTCACGCGCGCGGTCGATCCGGTGGTGCCGAAAATCGCGAGTGACCTCGGCATCGCGGTGAGCACCGCGGCGCTGCTGTCGAGCGCCTTCACCTTTCCCTACGCCATCATGCAGCCCGCGCTCGGCATGATCGGTGATTTCTTCGGCAAGACCCGCCTGATGAATTTGAGTCTGGCGATCGTCGTCGGCACGACGCTGGTCTGCGCTTTCGCCAGCAATTTCTCGGTACTGGTGGCGATGCGCATCCTTGCCGGCATGCTGGCGGGCGGGATCTTTCCGGTCGGCATTGCCATCGTCGGCGATCTGGTTCCGTTCGAGGAGCGTCAGGTCGCCATTGGCCGTTTG
The DNA here is from genome assembly GCA_035642635.1 of Xanthobacteraceae bacterium. Lineage (GTDB taxonomy): Bacteria > Pseudomonadota > Alphaproteobacteria > Rhizobiales > Xanthobacteraceae > BOG-931. Next base: position 25,407 of record DASQRX010000019.1, on the reverse strand, counting down.
CTGGCGGTGGGGCTGACCGGCAATCTGATCGGCGCCACGATTTCGGGCGTAATCGGCGATCTGCTCGGCTGGCGCGGTGTGTTTCTCACCATCGGCGGCTTCGGCCTCATCGTGGTCATCGTCGCCTTCTTCGCCTTTCGCGGGCTCGCGTTCGGCAAACCGAGGCCGTTCAACCGCGCTGCGGTTATCGCCGGATATCGCGGGATTTTCGCCGACCCGCGGGCCAAAATCTGCTTCAGCTCGGTGTTCTTCGAAGGCATCACCATCCACGGCATGTTTCCCTATGTCGCGCTGTTGCTGCTGGCGAGCGGACAGACTCGCTCGTCCTATGCCGGCATCGTGATCGCGGCTTTCGGTCTCGGCGGCATCCTGTTTTCGCTGTCGCTGCCGTTTTTGGTCGCCCGCCTGACCGAGCGGCACCTGATGCTGGCTGGCGCTGTCTTCGGCGGCATAGCCTTCATCCTGATCTCGCTGCATATGCCCTGGTATACGCTCGCTGCCGTGTTTCTTCTGTTCGGCACAGGCTTCTACATGCTGCACAATTGCATTCAGGTTCACGTCACCGACCTGAGCCAGACGGCGCGCGCCACAGCGCTTTCGATGCATTCGTGCTCGTTCTTTTTTGGCCAGGCGTTCGGCCCGATCTATTACGGATTTGCCTTCAGCCATTTCGGCACCAGCCCGCCGATGTTTCTCGGCGCCGCCGTGATTATCGCCATCGGCCTTGTCTGCGCGCGTTTCCTGCGGCATCGGCGGCGCGTTGCCGGTCTTGCCGAGGGGCCATAAAACTCCCAATATAACCTCATCGGCCAGGGGTGCCGCGGCGACGCGGCTGAGATTACACCCGTCGAACCTGTCTGGGTCATTCCAGCGAAGGGAGCCGCGTTGAGCGAGACGTTTCCACCACTGCCATCTGTCGTCAAAAGACCGCAGATCGCGATCATCGGGGCTGGCGTCGTCGGCCTCGGCATCGCGTGGCGGCTTGCCCGCCGCGCCGAGGTTTTGGTCTTCGACCGGGGCGAAGCCGGAAAGGGCGCGAGTCATGCGGCGGCCGGCATGCTTGCGGCGTGCTGCGAAGCCGAGCCCGGCGAGGAGGCGCTGCTGGCGCTCGGCCGCGACAGTCAGGCGCGCTGGCCTGCCTTCGCCGCAGAGCTAACGCGCGCAAGCGGCATCGATGTCGAATTGCGGCGTGAAGGCACGCTCGTGCTGGCGCTAACGGCAGACGATCAGGCTGAGCTTGCGCATCACTTGGAGTTTCAGAACAAACTTGGCCTGCCGCTCGAATGGCTGTCTGCCGCGGCGACGCGGGCGAAAGAGCCGCATCTTGCCGGCAAGATCGCGGGCGCCGTGTTCAGCCCGCAGGATCACCAGGTCGACAATCGCAAAGTCGTCGCAGCGCTGCGGATTGCCGCCGAATCGGCCGGCGTGAAAATTCACGAACACCAGCCGGTCAAAGAAATCTCCAGTCAAGCCGGCCGCGTCAACGGCCTCGTCGTTGAAGATGGTACGCACATCACCGCCGACATTGTGGTGCTTGCCGCCGGCGCCTGGTCGCGCGGCATCGCCGGATTGCCACCCGATCGGCGGCCGCCGGTACGTCCGGTGAAAGGTCAGATGCTGGCGCTGTGCATGGAGCCGGCGGCACCGTTGCTCAATCACGTGCTGTGGGCGCCCGGCGCCTATCTGGTGCCGCGGCGCGACGGCCGGCTGATCGTCGGCGCAACGGTCGAGGAAAATGGCTTTGACGATACCATCACCGCCGGCGGCATGCTGACACTGCTCGAAGCGGCGTGGCGCGCTATTCCGGCAATCGAGGAATTGCCGATCGACGAAATTTGGGTCGGCCATCGGCCGGGCAGCCGCGACGATGCGCCAATCCTCGGCCGGGCGCCGCTGCAAAATTTGTTTTATGCCACTGGCCACCACCGCAACGGGATCCTGCTGGCGCCGGTGACGGCCGACGCCATGGCCGAACTCATTCTCGACGATGTGGTGGACCCCGCGATTGCGCCGTTCGGGCTCGAACGATTTCTGCCAGCGCAGGCGGCCGAATGAGGGAATTTGCGATGACGCAAAAAGCAATCCGGGTGAACGGCGAGCACGAGCCGCTTAGCGAACAAACAACGCTCGACGCTTTGCTGGCGGAGAAAACCGCCGATACCGCGCGGCGCGGCATCGCGGTTGCGCTCAACGGCTCGGTCGTGCCGCGCGCGGCTTGGCGCGAGACAGTGTTGCGGGCGGGCGACAGCGTGGAAATCGTGCGGGCGCGGCAGGGTGGTTGAAGGAGCAGAGTAATGTCCGATCCTCTTATTATTGCGGGGCGCGAGTTTGGCTCGCGATTATTTCTCGGCACCGCCGGCTATCCCAATCGCAAGATGATGCTCGATGCCGTCGCCGCGAGCGGCACCGCCATGGTGACGGCCTCGATCCGCCGCATCAGTCTCGCCGGCGACGACGAGAGCCTGATCGATCTGCTTGGCGGCCGCGTGAAATTCCTGCCCAACACCGCGGGCTGCCAGACCGCGAAGGATGCCGTGCTCACCGCCGAATTGGCGCGCGAGGCGCTCGATACTAACTGGATCAAGCTCGAAGTGATCGGCGACCGCGAATTGCTTTATCCCGATGTCGAGGAGCTTTTGCGGGCGACGGCGGAGCTGGTGGGGAAGGGCTTTATCGTTCTGCCCTATTGCACCGAAGATCCGGTGACGTGCCGCAAGCTTGCCGATGCCGGCGCCGCAGCCGTCATGCCGCTCGGCTCGCCGATCGGTTCGGGGCTCGGTATTTCCAATCCGCATCTGATCGAGCTGATCTGCGCGCGCTCGCCGGTGCCGGTGGTGCTCGATGCCGGGATCGGCACCGCGTCCGACGCCACACTCGCCATGGAGCTCGGCTGCGCCGCCGTGCTGATCAACACCGCGGTGTCGAAGGCGCAAAATCCGGTCCTGATGGCGAAAAGCATGCGCGCCGCGGTCGAAGCCGGCCGACTGTCGCGGCTTGCCGGGCGCATTGCGAAACGCACACATGCCGAACCGTCGAGCCCGCAGTTCGGGCTTGTGGGCACGTGAGCGCCTACGCCGCCGCCAGCATCTCCCGCACCATCGGGATCACCTTTTCGCCGTAAAGCGTAATGCAATGCATGATCTTCTCATGCGACAGCGCACCCGCTGAGTATTTCAGATCGAAACGCGACAGGCCGAGAGCCTTGGCGGTGGCGGCGATCTTGCGCGCCACGGTTTCCGGCGAGCCGACATAGAGCGAGCCGTGCTCGATTTCCTGGTCGAACTCGTTGCGGCCCATCGGCGGCCAGCCGCGTTCGGCGCCGATGCGGTCGCGGAAGGTTTTGTAGACCGGATAGAGCTGCTCGCACGCCAGCGCGTCGGTGTCGCAGACAAAGCCGGGGGAGTGGACGCCGATCTCGCGCACCGGGCGGCCGTATTGTGCGGCGGCGCGGTGATAGAGGTCGACATAGGGCTTAAAGCGCCCCGGCTCACCGCCGATGATGGCAAGCATCAGCGGCAGATCGTAACGCGCGGCACGGACTACAGATTCCGGGCTGCCGCCGACGCCGATCCAGGTTTTCAGCGTGCCGTTCTCGATCGGCGGAAACACCCGCTGATTTTTGAGCGGAGGGCGGAGCTTTCCCTGCCAGGTCACCGGCTCGTTCTTGAGCAGCGCGGCGAAGAGATCGAGTTTTTCCTCGAACAGTTCTTCGTATTGCGAGAGCTCAAACCCAAACAGCGGAAAGGACTCCGTGAACGAGCCGCGGCCGAGGATCACCTCGGCGCGTCCGTTGGAGAGGGCGTTCACTGTCGAGAACCGTTGAAAGACGCGAATGGGATCGTCCGAGGACAGCACCGTCACCGCCGAGCCGAGATGAATGCGCTTGGTGCGCGTGGCAATGCCGGCGAGCACGACTTCCGGCGCCGATACCGCGAAGTCGGGGCGGTGATGCTCGCCGACGCCGATGAAATCGACGCCCATCTGGTCGGCATGGATCGCCTCATCGACGAGGTTGCGGATGACCTGGGCGGGGTCGAGGAGTTGCCCATCGGCGCCGGCGGTCACGTCACCAAAAGTATCGACGCCAAGTTCGAGCTGCTGTCCCATTGAAAATATGTCTCACAAACTATTGTTACGCCGTCAGGCGGTGAATGTTTCGGGGGATCGGTTCGTCGGTGATGCTTTCGGCAGGATATGTGGTCACGAAGCGCAATCAGATCAACTGCTGCCGCAGTTCTTTGGCCACGGTCTGCAAGCTTAGAAAGAAATGGCCGTGCAGCGCTTTCAGCTGAGTGCGCTCGCTATGAACGCCGATGTTCAGCGCGGCAATCACCCTGCCATCAAATTTCTTCAACGGGATCGCGATCGAGCGAAATCCGACCTCGACCTCCTGGTCGGCAATGGCGTAGCCGGTTTTGCGGATGGCGAGAATAGCTTTGCGCAGTTTGGCCTTGTCGGTGACGGTGAATTTGGTGATTTTCTCCGGCCGCTGACGCGACAGAAATTTGTCCAACTTACGATCGTCCAAAGCCGCGAGCAGGACCCGGCCCAGCGCGGTCGCAATGGCCGGGAGTCGGAAGCCGATCTGAGCGCTGACCGGAAGGACGCGCTTGGGCGAAGCATGCGCGATCATCGTGATGTCGTCGCCGTCCAGGACGGCGGCCGAACAGGATTCGCCGGCCTGTTCGCTTAGTCGTTCGAGCGCGGGCTGCACGATGTCGGTCACGGCGTTCGACTGCAGGTAAGCACGCGCCAGCGTGAGCACGCGCGGCCGGAGGCGAAACATCCGATCGTCCATCTCGGCATAGCCCAGCTGCACCAGCGTATGCAGCGTGCGGCGCACCGAAGCGCGCGGCAGATCGACGAGCTTGGCGATGTCGCTCAGCGTGAGCTGCTTGCGGTCCTGATTGAATGTCTCGATGACGCGCAATCCGCGTGCCAGGGCTTCGAGAAATTCCGGGCCGGCGGCGTCGGCCAGGGTTTGCTCGGACGGAGATCTGTTGAGGGCCGGCATAAGTGATGCCCCAGCGCTTGCCAGGCTTTTTGTTATTTGCTCTAATTTCGAACATACGTTCGGTCAGCGAACAAAGCAAGCCGCGTTCGGTGCGGCGGTACGGCAAAATCGGCAAATCCAAGTTTCAGGAGAGTTGCAATGCTCAGCGCAGAACAGAACGATCGCATCACGCGGGTCGGACCCGGGAAACCCGCCGGAAAATTGCTGCGCCGCTATTGGCAGCCGGCCGCTCTGGTCGATGAGCTCACTGGCACGCGGCCGATTAAGCCGATCAGGCTCCTGGGCGAAGATCTTGTGATCTACCGCGACGACAACGGCCGCTACGGTTTGCTCGGGCGCGCTTGCCCGCACCGGGGCACCGATCTTGCGTATGGACGGCTTGAGGACGGCGGCTTGCGTTGCGCATTTCACGGCTGGCTGTTCGACGTCGACGGCAAATGCCTGGAGACGCCCGCCGAGCCCGACGGCAGCAATATGTGCCGCAACATCCGGCAGAAGGCTTATCCGGTGGTCGAGCGCAACGGGATTTTGTTTGCCTATATGGGCACCGGCGAGCCGCCGGAATTTCCGCATTTCGATTGCTTTGTCGCGCCGGGTTCCCACACCTTTGCCTTCAAGGGCATGATCGACTGCAATTGGCTGCAATCGCTCGAAGTCGGCATCGATCCGGCGCACACGTCGTTCCTGCATCGTTTTTTTCGCGACGAGGATCCGAAGGAAGGTTACGGCAAGCTGTTCCGCGACACGTCGATCGACTCGGAAATGCCGATGACCAAGATCATGCGCGAGTTTCCCCGCCCGCGCATCGAGGTCGAGCCGACCGAATTCGGCTTTCGCATCCTGACGCTGCGCGAGATCAGCGAAAAGAATACCCATGTCCGCGTCACCAATTTGATGTTCCCCAATGCCTTCATCATTCCGATGAGCCGGGAGATGACGATCACGCAATGGCACGTGCCGATCGACGACACCAAACATTACTGGTACGCGATCTTCACCAGTTTCGGCGCGCCGGTCGACAAGGACGAGATGCGCCGCCAACGCTTGCAGCTCTACGAATTGCCGGACTACATTCCGCGCAAAAACAAGAGCAATAATTACGGCTACGATCCGCACGAACAGGACCACGACACCTATACGGGCATGGGCGCTGACATCAATGTCCACGACCAGTGGGCCTGTGAATCGATGGGCGAGATCGCGGACCGCACGCAGGAGCATCTCGGCCAATCCGACAAGGCGATCGCCGCCTATCGGCGTCTGTTGCGGCTCGCCATCGATGCCGCGGACAAAGGCGATCAGCCGCCGATGATCTTCGACGTCGCTTCCGCTAAAACGGTGACTGGACCCGCCGCCATCGACGGCATCGGTCCGACCGACGATTGGCAGGGCTATTGGCAGCGCACCGATGCCAATAAGCGAAGCGCCGCCAGCTGGGCCAGCTGATCTTGGTGGCAGGGACGAGTAGAGGCATCGGGTCAAATATGTCGTCGCACAAACGCCGATCGCTCGCTCTGAACTTTGTCGATCGGCACGGCATGTGGAGCGACGCGCAAACCCGCACCGCCGCGGCGGTTGAAAAAACGATTGGCCAGAAGAATCTCGAACTGATCCGCTTTTCCTTCCCGGATCAACACGGGATTCTCCGCGGCAAGACGCTGGTGGCGGCGGAGGCTTCGCGCGCGCTGCGCTCCGGCGTGACCATGACCAGCACACTTTTGGCCAAAGACACCTCGCACCGCACCGTGTTTCCGGTGTTCGAAGCCGGCGCCGGCATGGGGCTCTCGGAAATGAGCGGCGCCGGCAATTTCGTCATGGTCGCCGATCCGGAAACATTTCGCATCCTGCCATGGGCGGAGAACACCGGCTGGCTGCTATGCGATTGCTATTTTCCGAACGGCAAGAAGGTCCATATTGCAACGCGCCAGCTCTATCGCGGTGCGCTGACAAAACTCGCCAAGGCAGGCTTCGATTATCTGGCCGGCCTCGAAGTCGAATTTCACCTCTTCAAGATCGAGGATTTGCGGCTTGCGCCGGAGACGTTGACCTGGCCGGCCGACCCGCCGCGCGTGAGCCACACCACGCACGGTTTTCAGTACCTCACCGAAGGGCGCTACGACCAGGTCGCGCCGATCATGGATAGCTTGCGAAAAAACGTCGCTGAGCTCGGCCTGCCGCTGCAGTCGCTCGAGGTCGAATTCGGACCGAGCCAATATGAATTCACCTTCGCTCCGGAAATCGGCATGGCGCCCGCCGACGCCATGGTGCTGTTCCGCAGCGCGATGAAACAGGTGGCGCTGCGGCACGGCTATCTGGTGAGCTTCATGTGCCGGCCAAAACTGCCCAACACGCTCGCCAGCGGCTGGCATCTGCATCAGTCATTGCGCGACAGCAAATCCAAGGCCAACGCCTTCGTGTCGCACGACGAGAAGGACGTGCTGTCGCCGCTTGGCCGCAACTTTCTCGGCGGGCTGTTGGCCAACGCCCGCGCCGCGAGCGTTTTTTCGACGCCGACGCTCAACGGCTATATGCGCTATCGCGGCGTCAACACGATGGCTCCGATCCAGGCCATTTGGGCAAAAGACAATCGCGGCGCGATGATCCGCGTGATGGGCGAGGCCGGCGATCCGGCGACGCATTTCGAGAACCGCTGCGGCGAGCCGCTGGCCAATCCTTATCTCTACATGGCGTCGCAGATTTATGCCGGCCTCGATGGCGTGGCCCGCGGCCTCGATCCGGGCCCCTCCGCCGACGCTCCCTACCAAAGCACAGCAGAGGCCTTGCCCGGCAGCCTCGAAGAGGCGCTCGCTGCACTGCGAACGAACGCCTGTTTCCGGGCCGGATTTGGCGACGGTTTTGTGGACTATTACGCCAAGATCAAGGAAGCTGAGATCGCGCGGTGCCGGAAGGATGCCCAGCCGGACGAGACGGATGTCAGCGAATGGGAGCACCGGGAATACTTTGATATGCTTTGACGCACCAGCGGCGGCTGCGCCAGATTGGTTAGGAGGCTGGGCTGAAATGCGACTGCATGAGCAGCGTCTTTGCTCATGCGCTGCATGTGTTCTTCCGGCGGCGCTCGAGTTGAAACGGTGACGCAGCGGCGCCGACTGAGGCGCCTTTCCGGATTCGGATATATATTTCCGAAACGCGCCTTTGCCGATGGCCGCCGGTGAGCCGCGCTAACCTCAAGGGCCGGAAAGTACCGGTAAACTGAAGGATATTGATCAAGCACGGGCATGTAATATAGTGCATGTGGCGCGGTCCATGCACGGGGCGTAGGTGAATATCAGCTCCCGGTCGCGATCAACCGCCGCCAACGGGGAAACAGAGGGGAAGGTCATGACAAGCAAGTACCAAGCATTATCTCGTCGACAGCTCCCGAAAAGAATCAGCGTTATTTCAGCAGCCGCGCTCGCGCTCGCCGCGGGGCCGGCACTGGCGCAGCAGAAGACGGTGAAAATCGGCTTCATCTCGACCTTCAGCGGCCCGCCCGCCGCGATCGGCAACGACATGAAGAATTCCTTCGAGCTCGGCCTCGATCATCACGGCCGCAAGCTTGGCGGGCTGCCGGTCGAGGTCATCTACGAGGACGACCAGATCAAGCCCGAAGTCGGCGTGCAGAAGACGCAAAAGCTGATCGAGTCCGATAAGGTCGATTTCGTGGTCGGCTATATCTGGTCGAACGTGCTGCTCGCTTCGCTCAAGCCGCTGACGGATTCAAAGACGATGACGGTCGTCACCAATGCGGGCGCCTCGCAGCTCGCCGGCGAATTGTGCTCGCCCTACGTGTTCTCGACGTCGTGGAACAACGACCAGACGCCGGCGTCGGTCGGCCTCTATATGAACCAGAAGGGCGTGAAGACGGCCTTCCTGATCGGGCCGAACTACGCCGCCGGCAAGGACATGCTCGCCGGCGTGCAATCGACCTTCAAGGGCCAGATCGTCGGCCAGGAATTGACACGCTGGCCCGATCAGCTCGACTTCTCCGCCGAACTGTCGAAGGCGCGCGAAGCCAAGCCCGATGCGATCTTCGCATTCTATCCGGGCGGTGCCGGCGTGCAGTTCATCACGCAATACGCGCAGTCCGGCCTCAAGGGCCAGATCCCGCTCTACACCGCCTTCACGGTCGACGATCTGTCGCTGCCGCGCTTGAAGGATCTCGCCGTCGGCATCCCGGGCGCCCAGGAATGGGTCAACGATCTGCCCAACGACGCCAACAAGAAATACGTCGCCGACTACAAGGCGAAGTACAATTCCTCGCCGTCGTTCTACGGCGCGCAGACTTATGACGCGGTGGGGCTGATCGACAGCGCCATCACCGCGGTCAAAGGCGATCTGACCAACAAAGAAGGCATGCGCAAGGAAATGGAAAAGGCCGACTTCAAGTCGGTGCGCGGCCCCTTCAAATACGGCAACAACCACATCCCGATCCAGAATTTCTATCTTCAGGATGCGGTGAAGAACGCCGACGGTACTTATGCGCTGCACACTGTCGCCACCATCGTCAAAGACAATCAGGACACCTTTCACGATAAATGTTCGATGAAATGAGCAGCTTCTGTTTTGGCTAGACGCCGAACAAAATCAAAGTCGTCATGGCCGGGCATCGGCGTTCGAAGAACGGCGTCGCTTCGCTCGCTTATGTCCCGGCCGTCCAGTCCATCGCCCGGGAGTAAGACGTGGATGCCCGCGACGCGCGCGGCATGACGGTGAGGTGACTAACACGACGACACCGGCATGCTGTATTTCATCGAGCAACTTCTCAACGGCATTCAGCTTGGGATGCTGCTGTTTCTGCTGGCCGCCGGGCTGACGCTGATCTTCGGCATCATGGATCTCGTCAATCTGGCGCACGGTTCGCTCTACATGATCGGCGCCTATTTCGCCGCGACCTTCGCAGCGTGGACCGATAGTTTCGTGCTCGGCGCCATCCTGGCGCTGATCGCCACGCTCATTGTCGGCATGGCGCTTGAAGTGATCGCGATCCGCCGCTTGTACGGCCGCGATCATCTCGATCACGTGTTGGCGACGTTCGGTCTGTTGTTGTTCTTCAATGAACTCGTCCGGCTGATCTGGGGACCGGCCGGCCTGACGCTGTCGCTGCCGAGCGAAATGCTCAACGCCGTCCAGATCCTGCCCGGCTTGTACTATCCGGTGTACCGCCTGGTCATTATCGGAGTGACGCTGACGGTTGGAGCTTTGCTCTATGCGCTGGTCATGCGCACGCGGCTCGGCATGCTGATCCGCGCCGGCGCCTCCAATCGCGAGATGGTCGGCGCGCTCGGGATCAACATCAAGCTGCTGTACACGCTGGTGTTCGGACTTGGCGCGGCGCTTGCGGGCTTCGCCGGACTGATGCAGGCGCCGATCCTAACCGTGCAGATCGGCATGGGCGAGAACATCCTCATCGCCGCCTTCGTCGTCGTCACTATCGGCGGTATCGGCTCGATACGCGGCGCTTTTGTCGCGGCGATGCTTGTCGGTCTCGTCGACACGATCGGACGCGCTTTCGTTCCCGATCTGCTGCACACCTATTTGAGCGAAAGCGCGTCTTCGAGTCTTGGCCGGGCGCTGTCGTCGATGTCGATCTATGTGCTGATGGCGCTCGTCCTGATCGTGCGTCCTGAAGGCCTGTTTCCGGCGGCGAGCCGATGAGCCATTCGCTGACGCCGCGGCTCGCGGTGAATGTCGTTCTGCTGCTGATACTTGGCTTGGTGCCGGTTTATGCGGCGCTGACCGACAACACATTCGTGATGACGCTGTTCACCCGCGTTATCATTCTGGCCATTGCGGCGTTAAGTCTCAATCTCATCATGGGCTTCGGCGGAATGGTGAGTTTCGGCCATGCCGCCTATCTCGGCATCGGCGGTTACGCGGTCGGCATCCTGTCCAAGGAAGGCATCGATTCCGGCTTCGTGCAGTGGCCGGTCGCCATCGGAGCTTCGGCGCTGTTCGCGCTCGTCGTTGGCACGCTCAGCCTGCGCACGCGCGGCGTTTATTTCATTATGATCACGCTCGCCTTTGCCCAGATGGTCTATTACATCGCCATTGGCCTTGACCGCTATGGCGGCGATGACGGCTTGACCATCTATCACCAGAGCCAGTTTGGCGGCCTGGTCAATCTCAATAACAAGACCGTGTTCTACTATCTTTGCCTGGTGCTACTGTTGGCGGGGATCTATGCGGTTTGGCGCATCGTCAATTCGCGTTTCGGCCTGGTCATTCGCGGCGCGCGCTCGAATGAAGGGCGCATGCGCGCCATCGGCTTTCCGACCTTTCGCTACAAGCTGACTTGTTTCGTGATCGCCGGTGCGATGTGCGGGCTTGCCGGCGCGCTTTTGGCCAATCACACCAATTATATCAGCCCGGCCATCATGGAATGGACCCGCTCGGGCGATCTCATCGTCATGGCCGTGCTCGGCGGCATGCGGGCGGCATTCGGCCCGCTGATCGGCGCCATGACTTTTTTGCTTCTCGAAGACTGGCTGTCGCGGGTGACCGACTATCCGAACCTGATCATTGGCCCGGTGCTGCTGATCGTCGCGATCTACATCAATGGCGGCATCGATGGATTGCTCGGGAGGCGGCGCCATGGCTGACGCCTTGCTCGAAATCGAGGACTTGACCAAGCGCTTCGGCGGCGTGATCGCGTCGGATCGGATTTCGCTGACGCTCAAGCGTGGCGAGCTGCATGCCATTATCGGCCCGAACGGCGCCGGCAAGACCACCTTGATCGGTCAATTGACCGGCGAAATCGCCCCGGATGCCGGCAGCGTGCGCTTCGATGGCCAGGATATCACGGCGCTTCCGGTCTATCGGCGCAGCGCCATCGGACTGGCGCGCTCATTTCAGATCACGTCGCTGTTCCTCGATTTCACCGCGCTCGATAATGTCGCGCTTGCGGTTCAAGCCCACGCCGGTCATTCGTTCCGCTTTTGGCGCAACGCCGGGAGCGACGATGAACTGCGCGAACCGGCCCGCGCCGCGCTGGTAAATGTCGGCCTCGGCGCGCGCGCCGACGTGCTGGCTGCCGATCTCAGCCACGGCGAGCGCCGCCAGCTTGAAATCGCCATGGCGCTCGCGACCAAGCCACGCGTGCTGCTGCTCGACGAGCCGATGGCCGGCATGGGGCCGGAAGAATCGGTGCGGCTGATCGAAATTCTGCGCCGGCTCAAAGGCGGCGTGACAATTCTTTTGATCGAGCACGACATGGATGCCGTGTTCGCGCTGGCTGAGCGCATCAGCGTTCTGGTTTACGGCCGCATCATCGCTTCCGGCGATCCGGCGGCGATCAGAGCCGATCCCGTCGTGCGCCAGGCCTATCTCGGGGAAGGCAAGGGAGCCGGCGGTGGCTGATACTACGCTCAAGAGCGATGTTCCGCTCCTCGAACTTTCCGAGGTCGAGACCAGCTATGGGCTGAGCCGCGTGCTGTTTAGTATCTCGCTCACGCTCGCCAACGGCGAAATGGTGTCGCTGATGGGCCGCAACGGTATGGGCAAGACCACGACCGTGCGCTCGATCATGGGCCTGACGCCGGCCGGTGCGGGCTCGATCCGCTTCGACGGTGGGGAAATTCGTACGCTACCGGCACACTGCGTCGCCAAGCTCGGGATCGGTCTCGTCCCCGAAGGACGCCAAGTGTTTCCCAACCTGACGACGCGAGAAAATCTGGTCGCCACGGCCGCCAACCGTTGCGGCGCGAGCGATCCGTGGACGCTCGAAAAAGTGTGCGCGCTATTTCCGCGGCTTGCCGAGCGCGCCCGCAGCATGGCGAACCTGCTCTCCGGCGGCGAACAGCAAATGCTCGCGATCGGCCGCGCGCTGATGACCAACCCGCGCCTGTTGATCCTCGATGAAGCCACGGAGGGTTTGGCGCCGGCGATCCGCGAGGAGATTTGGCGCTGCCTCGAAGGCCTGCGCGGCAAGGGACAGTCGATCCTGGTGATCGACAAGAATGTCGAGGCGCTGCTTCGCGTCGCCGACCGCCATTACATCATCGAACGCGGCCGCGTGGTGTGGACGGGAAGCTCGCAGCAATTGGCGAGCGCGCTAGATGTTCAGCATCGTTATCTTGGCGTTTAAAGCATGATCCCGAAAAGTGGGAACCGGTTTTCGGAGAAGATCATGCGCAAACGAAAAATCTTTGCGGTTCGGTGAGATAGACGATCTGGCCGGCGACGAGGACGGCGACGACGCGCGGCCGGACCGGTATCGCCGCGTCGACCAAAATCAAATCGGCGCGCATTTCGGGTGCGATACTTCCGCGGTCAGCGAGATTCATGGCGCGTGCCGGAGTGCCGCTGATCAAGTCCCAGGCTTTCGCCAGCGGCAGCATGCCGGCCTCGATCAGGCGGAAGGCGGCGACCAGTGGCGCGGGATAAAAATAGTCGGACGCCAGAATCGAGCACAGGCCACGCTCGACCATGTCGCGCGCATTGACCCATCCCACATGGCTCTTGCCGCGCACGATGTTGGGCGCGCCGAACACGATCTGATCGCCGGCGTCGATCGCGTCCTGCGCGGTCTCGATATTGGTCGGAAACTCGCAGACCCGGCAGCCCAGCGAGCGAAACCATCGCCGCTGCTCTGGCGATGAATCGTCGTGGGAGATCAGCGGGATGCCGGCCGCGTTCGCGCTCTTAGCCAGGCGCGCGATCAAATCCGGCACTTCTCCACTGCGGCTGCGCAGCGACGCGATCAGCTTGAAAAAATCCTCGCGGCTCAGTCCCGTTCGGTCGATCATGGTGCCGAGTTTTGGCGGCGGCTTGCTCGCGTAGTCGGGTGCCAGCATGTGATCGTTGAAGGCGAGCGCATCGATCTTTCGTTCATGAAGCCAGTCGCACGCTTCGGGCTCCGCGGCAAGATTGAAGGTCTCGAAGCGCAAGTGATATCGCGTGTCGGCGGCAAGCCGCGGCCGCAGCGTTTCCATCGCCGCCAGCAGATTGCGCGCATTTTCGGGCCCCCGCAGGCCCGGCTCCCAGGACCACGTGACGCCGTGAAACACTGTCGTGATGCCGTTGGCAATCACCTGACGATCGGTATCGGTCAGCGCGAGGTCGACGGCGAAATCGACGCCCGGGCGCGGCATGATCTGGCGTTCGAAGGCGTCGCCGTGCATGTCCACAATGCCCGGCAGCAAAATCAGGCCGTCGGCATCGATCATGCTCGCCGCGCTGCTATCTGCACCGACCTCGGCGATGACGCCGTCGCTGGTGTGGACGTTGGTCTCCAAAAGCTCGCCGCCGGTCAAAACATTTGCGCCGGTAATTCGAATATCCATTTGCCTGCTCAGTGATTTGCTATTTCAATTTCGGGAGAGCTTTGTGCTGCTTCGTAACGATCGAGGAATTCTTCTGCGCTCAAACGGCGGAAGTCAGGTAACGCGAGCCGAAGACGCTCGTGTGACCAGTGCCACCAGGCGAGTCGCATCATCCGCACCGCGATCTGGCTCGGAAACCGCTGGCGGATCGGCCGCGCCGGATTGCCGGCGACAATGGCGTAAGGTGCGACGTTCTTTGTCACGATCGATCCCGCCGCGATCACGGCGCCGTCGCCCACGGTGCGGCCCGACAGCACGACGGCGCCGTGGCCGATCCAGACGTCATTGCCGACGACGACCCGGTGCGCGCGCCGCCATTCGAAGAAATCGGCGTCGTCGGCTTCGCCCGAAAAATAGCTGCTGGCCCGATAGGTGAAATGCGCCTGACTGGCGCGATGCATCGGATGATTGCCAGGATTGATCCGGGTCATCGCCGCGATGGAGCAGAACTTTCCGATCTTTGCATAGGCGACGTTGCCGTCGTTGACGATATAGGAATAATCCGCCATCTCGACTTCGAGCAAAATAGTGCGCGCGCCGACCTCCGTGTAGCGCCCGAGCGTGCAATCGCGCAGATCGGCGGTCGGATCGACAAGCGGCTGTGCCGACAAAACCTTCTTCATGTTTCTAGCACCAGAGCGACCCGATCCGAGGCAAAGCGCGAGCGTGTCGTTAGAATGGGCACCCCGTCGGTGTCGGCGTCGACGCTTTCGACAACCAGCAAGGGGCGGCCGAGCGCAAGCTTCAGACTCTCGGCGTCCGCGGCTTCGGCGATGGCAGCGGTGACGCGGGTGCGCTCGCGGGTGAAATCCCGCACACCGAAATTGGCGAGCATGCGGGTGATGGAGTTGGACGACATCGCATAAACACGTCCGGCATTCGGAAAACGGTCCGCCGGCAGCCACGTCGTCGAGGCGACAATGGGAACGCCATCAGCTTGCCGGACGCGCTCGAGCCGGATCACCGACGCCGATGCTTTGAGTTTCAGGCACTTCGCGATTTCGGTGTCGGCCTTCTCGATGTGGCTTGCGACAAGGCGGCCGCCGACGGCGTGGCCCGCGCCGCCGATGATCTCCGAGAATCGAGTGCGGCGGCGTATAGGGTAAGCGATGCGATCGGCTTCGATATAGGTGCCGCTGCCGCGCTCGGCGCGCACCAGGCCGCGTTCTGTAAGCGCCGCGATGGCGCGGCGTACAGTGTGGCGGTTCACGCCGAACCGCTCGGCGATTTCGGTTTCCGCCGGCAGTTTGGTTCCAGCCTTGAAAGTGCCCTGCGCGATCGATTGCTCGATCTCGTCGGCAATGCGCCGCCACAGCGCGACGCCGCCGGTCGCGAGTTTCGATTCGGCGCGTTTCACGACATCGGTCGCGCGGCGTGTCATCAGAACTGGCCTGTCATCATACCCGGCATGTCATCGCATCTTTGTGTCATCGCACTTTGTGTCACGGCAATGTCAGCAAAAGTTCATCATCGCAACCTAGACAGCGTCATAGTTGTCTAGTAACATAGACAACTAGATCAGACAAGATTTTTCGCCGATTTGGCCGAGGGCGACGAGGAGCAATTCTTGGACGAGATGCGGACAAAACGCCAGGCTGCCATGGCGGTTCTCGCCGAGAGTACCGCGGCCGAGATCGCGCATCTCTTGGAGGCCATTGGGCCGCTGCCGCCGCATCAGGACATGCGGTCGCCGGAAAACGGCTTGGTGATGGTCCGTGGCCGCATCGGCGGTGACGGCGCGTGTTTTAACCTCGGCGAAGCAACTGTATCCCGCGCCGTGGAGCGGCTTTCGACCGGTGAGATGGGCTTCGGCTATGTGCTCGGGCGCGATCGCGCCAAGGCGCGGCTGATCGCTTTGTGCGACGCGTTGGTGCAGACGGATGCTTATGCCGCCGCGCTCGAAAGCAAAGTCATCTCCCCAATTCGCGCGGGCCTCGAAGCGCAGCGTGATATTCGCGCGCGGCAAGTGGCGGCAACAAAGGTCGACTTCTTCACCTTGGTGCGCGGGGAGGATGCATGATCGGTTCAGGCTTTGCCGACCCGGTGACATCGGCGCAAGCGGCGTTTCGCGCCATCCTCGCCGCGACGTCGCGGCCCGGAACAGTGTGTCCGATCGGCGCCGAAGTGTCGGCGCCGCTGCCGCTCTCGCCGGCCGTCGCCGCCATTGCCTTGACCTTGTGCGATCAGGATACACCGGTCTGGCTCGACGTTGTGTTGCGCGCAAATGAGGACGTCGCCGCCTGGCTGCGCTTTCACTGCGGCTCAAAGATGGCGGATGATCCCGCCGCTGCAAGCTTTGCGCTCGCCGCCGATGCGCGCGGGCTGCCGTCGTTCGAGTGCTTCAAGCTCGGCACCGCCGACTACCCGGATCGCTCGACCACGATCGTGCTGAGCATCGAGTCATTTCATTGCGGACCTGAGCTAATTCTTGAAGGCCCGGGGATCAAAAGCCGCCAAACTCTGCGCGCCGCGCCCTTGCCGCAAGACATCGTCTCGCGGCTTGCCGTCAATCGCAGCTTGTTTCCGCGCGGCATCGATCTCATCCTGGCTTCGAAAAGCGAGATTGCCGCGCTGCCGCGCTCGGTGCGGCTAATCAGCGAGGGCCCGTCATGTACGTAGCGGTCAAAGGCGGCGAACGCGCGATCGAAAACGCACACCGACTCCTCGCGCAGGAGCGGCGCGGCGATCCGGCCGTGCCGGAACTGTCGCTCGAACAGATCGGGCAACAGCTCACTTTGGCTGTCGACCGGGTGATGAACGAGGGTTCGCTTTACGATCGCGAGCTTGCGGCTCTAGCGATCAAGCAGGCGCGTGGCGATTTGATCGAAGCGATCTTCTTACTGCGCGCCTTTCGCGCGACCTTGCCGCGGTTCGGCATGAGCGAGCTGATCGACACCGGCGCCATGGCGGTCGACAGGCGGATTTCGTCGACCTTCAAGGATATCCCTGGCGGACAAGTATTGGGGCCGACATTCGATTACACACACCGCCTTTTAGAAACCCAGTCTGCTACGGCCGACGACATCGCGCCGGCCTCGGCAGAAGGAAAGCTACCCAAAATGCCGCGGGCGACGGATCTGCTGGCCGCGGACGATCTGATTGAGCGCTCGCCGCAAGCATCCGAGGACGAGCGTGTCGGCGATTTGACGCAGGATCCCTTGAGCTTTCCGGCGGACCGCGATCTGCGCCTACAGAATCTCGCGCGTGGCGACGAGGGCTTTCTGTTGGCGCTTGGTTATTCGACCCAGCGCGGCTACGGCCGCAATCATCCGTTCGCCGGCGAAATTCGGCTCGGCGACGTCGAAGTGGAATTCGCCCCGGAGGAAATCGGCTTTGCGGTGCCGCTCGGGCGTATCACGGTGACCGAATGTCAGATGGTCAACCAGTTCCGCGGCTCGGCGACGGAGCCGCCGCGCTTTACACGGGGCTACGGGCTCGGCTTCGGTCATTGCGAGCGCAAGGTGATGGCGATGGCGCTGGTCGACCGCGCCCTGCGCGCGCGCGAACTTGGCGAAGAGGCGAGGGGGCCGGCGCAGGACGAGGAATTCGTCTTGTCACATTCGGACAATGTGCAGGCGACTGGCTTTGTTGAACATCTGAAGCTGCCGCATCACGTCGATTTCCAGGCTGAACTCGGCCTCATTCGCCGGCTGCGCGCGGAGTTCGAGGCAGCATCCTCGGACGAAGTTCGCGAGGCCGCCGAATGAACGCTCCGCAAAACGCGCCGGCCTATAATTTCGCTTATCTCGATGAACAGACCAAGCGGATGATCCGGCGCGCGATCCTCAAAGCGGTCGCCATACCGGGCTATCAGGTGCCGTTTGCCAGCCGCGAAATGCCGATGCCTTACGGCTGGGGTACCGGCGGCGTGCAGGTGACGGCCGCGATCCTTGGTCCGGATGATGTGCTCAAGGTCATTGATCAGGGCGCCGACGACACCACCAATGCGGTGTCGATCCGGAAGTTTTTTCAGAAGACCGCCGGCGTAAAGACCACAACCAGCGCTCGCGAGGCGACCGTCATTCAGACGCGCCACCGCATTCCGGAAACGCCGCTGACCGGCAACCAGATTCTAGTGTATCAGGTGCCGATCCCGGACCCGCTGCGCTATCTCGAGCCGCGCGAGACCGAAACCCGCCGCATGCACGCGCTCGCCGAATATGGGCTGATGCATGTGAAGCTTTACGAGGATATCGCGCGTCACGGCCATATCGCCACAACCTATGCCTATCCGGTGAAGGTCGACGGCCGCTATGTGATGGATCCGTCGCCGACGCCGAAATTTGACAATCCGAAAATGGACGGTTGCCCGGCATTGCAATTGTTCGGCGCCGGCCGCGAGAAGCGCATCTACGCGATCCCGCCGCATACCCGCGTCGTCTCGCTCGATTTCGACGATCATCCGTTCGAGCGCTACCGTTACGACGGCGCCTGCGCATTATGTGGCGCGACGGATTCCTATCTCGACGAGATCGTCACCGACGATCGCGGCACCCGCATGTTCGTTTGCTCGGACACCGACTATTGCGAGGGCCGCCGGGGCGATCCGGAGGAAGCCGGCGCGCCGCAAGCCGAGGCGCCCAGGCCATGAATCTAGCCGTGAACGAATCCGAGCCGTTGCTGATTGGCGAGGGCCTGACCAAATCCTTCGGCCGGCAGATCGGCTGCCGCGACGTGTCCTTCAGCCTCCATGAGGGCGAGGTCATGGCGGTGGTGGGCGAGTCGGGGTCGGGGAAAACCACGCTGCTGCGACTCCTGTCGATGCAGACCGAATCAGACGCGGGCCGGGTGCTTTATCGCATGCGCGATGGCGTCACCCGCGATCTTGCGACGCTCGGCGAAGCGGAGCTGCGCTTTCTGGCGCGGACCGATTGGGGTTTTGTCCATCAAGACCCGGCGCTCGGTCTGCGCATGGCGGTGTCCGGCGGCGCCAATGTCGGCGAGCGGCTGATGGCCGTCGGTTGGCGGCATTACGGAAATATCCGCGACGCCGCGGCCGATTGGCTCTCCCGCGTTGAAATCGACATCGCGCGCATCGACGACCGGCCGGCGACCTATTCGGGCGGCATGCGGCAGCGGCTGCAAATCGCACGCAACCTGGTCACGCAGCCGAGGCTTGTCCTGATGGACGAACCGACCGGCGGTCTCGATGTCTCGGTCCAGGCGCGGCTCCTTGACCTGCTGCGCAGCCTGGTCGCCGTCCTGAAGCTTTCGGCGGTGATTGTGACGCACGATCTTGCCGTCGCACGTTTGTTATCTCACCGCATCATGGTGATGAAAGGCGGCGAGGTCATCGAATCGGGTTTGACCGATCAGGTCCTCGACGATCCACGCGAGCCGTACACCCAATTGCTGGTCGCTTCGATCTTGCAACCTTGAGACAGATTTGCCGCCTTGAGACCAACATGACCACCGCCCTCGAACTCCACGATGTAGCCAAGAGCTTTACGATGCACCTGCAAGGCGGCGTGCGTCTTTCCGTCGTTGCCGGTGTAACTTTCTCCGTGCATGCCGGCGAATGCGTCGTGCTGGCAGGCCCCTCGGGCGCCGGCAAATCGTCGATTCTGAAAATGATCTTCGGCAATTACCGCTGCGATCAGGGCCAGATTTTGCTGCGCGACGGCGCGCGGAGTTTCGACATCGCGATGGCCACACCCCGCCAGATGCTGGCTCTGCGCGACACCGCCATCGGCTATGTCAGCCAATTCCTGCGCGCGGTGCCCCGGGTGCCGACCATCGACGTGGTCGCCGAGCCGCTGATTGTCTGCGGTACGCCGCGCGATGTCGCTCATGCCAAGGCCACGGCGATGCTGCAACAGCTCAATATCCGCGGTGCATTGTTGCAGCTGCCGCCGGCGACCTTTTCCGGCGGCGAGCAGCAGCGGGTCAATATCGCGCGTGGCTTTTTGCCGGATTTGCCGATCCTTTTGCTCGACGAGCCGACGGCGTCGCTCGACGCCGGCAATCGCGCCGCGGTGCGGGAACTGATCGTCGAAAAGAAGCGACGCGGTGCGGCGATTGTCGCCGTGGTCCACGACGAGAATGTCCGCGAGGCTATTGCCGACCGGATCGTCGAGGTCAGCAAATTCGCCGCGGCGGCCTGAGAGTCTTTGCAATGTCCGAACAACGGGACCTCATGCTCACAAATGCCAAGATCGTGCTTGCTGATCGCGTGATCGAGCGCGGCTGGCTTGCCGTCAGCGACGGCACGATCAGCGAAATCGGTGAGGGCGCCGCCCCCGAAAGCGGCGAAGACTTTCACGGCGATCTCTTATTGCCGGGTCTTGTCGAACTGCACACCGATCATCTCGAAGCGCATTATTCGCCACGGCCCAAAGTCTATTGGGATCCGGTGGCTGCCGTTGTTTCATTTGACGGCCAGCTCGCCACCAGCGGCATCACGACGGTGCTCGACTCGCTGCGGGTCTGGCGCGAGGAGGGCGCCGAGGACGTCGACGGCCAGGCCGAGATTCTGGCGCAGGCGATCGAGGAGGCGCGCGACGCCGATTTGTTGCGGGTCGACCATTTTCTGCATTTGCGTTGCGAAGTGCCAATGCCGAGTGTCGTCAATGAAGCGGCGGCACTGATTGGCCGCGCCGACGTCAAGCTCGCCTCGCTGATGGACCACACGCCCGGCCAGCGCCAGTTCCGCGACGAAAGTAAGCTCCGCGATTATTATCGCGGCAAGGGCAATCTGACCGACGCGGAGCTCGATGCCTTGTTCGCCAAGCGCTTCGAATATCAGGCGGCCTATGCGGCGGACAATTACGAGAAGATCGTCGCGCTCGCCCGCAGGCACAACACGCCGCTCGCGAGCCACGACGACACGACGCTCGATCATGTCGACCAGGCAGTTCGCGACGGCGTCGCCATTGCCGAATTTCCGACCACTATCGAGGCGGCACAGAAGCTGCACGCTGCCGGTGTCCGGGTATTGATGGGCGCGCCCAATTTGGTGCGCGGCGGCTCGCATGCCGGCAATGTGGCGACCGCGGACCTGGCGGAGCGCGGCGTGCTCGACGTGCTGTCGTCCGATTACGTGCCGGCGAGCCTTCTGATGGCGGCTTTGATGCTGCCGCTGCGCGCGCCCAATATCGATCTCGCCGCCGCCGTTCGCATGGTGTCAAAAACTCCGGCAGCTGCCGTCGGGCTCGACGACCGCGGCGAGATCGCCGCCGGCAGGCGCGCCGATCTCATTCGGGTGCGCGTCGCCCACGACGTGCCGATAGTGCGCACGGTCTGGCAGAACGGAAGGCGCGTGGCGTGAACCGGCTCAGCAAATCACACGCCGTCACGGCGCCGAACCCCGGCGCGCTCGGGCCTGGGCGTCTTGTTCTCGTCGTGGGCCCGAGCGGCGCCGGCAAGGACACCTTGCTCAACGGCGCCCGGGCCGCCTGCGCCTACGACCCAACGGTGGTGTTCCCGCAGCGCGTGGTGACGCGGCCGAAGTCGGATGCGGAAGATCATGACTCGATCGACCTGGCCGCGTTCGAGCGCGCCGTGAGCGACGGCGCCTTTGCGTTGTCGTGGCAGGCGCACGGCAACAGTTACGGAATTCCGGCCGCGATCGACCGCGACATCCGCGCCGGCCGCACGGTGGTCTGCAATGTGTCGCGCACGATCATCGATGCGGCGCGGCAACGCTACGGTTTCGTCACGGTCGTCGCGATCACGGCGCCGGAAGAGGTGCTGCAATCGCGCTTGGCGTCACGCCGGCGCTTGAGCGACGGCAGTATCGCGCAACGCATCGAGCGTTCCGCCGAAGTCGGACGGCTCTTTGCCGCCGATATTATCATTCGGAACGTGGGGCGGCCCGACGGCGGCATTCGGCGGCTCATTCGCGCGATCCGGACCAGCGCGCGGGCCGGACGCCGTCCGGCCGCGAAACATTAAAATCTTCATAGCCGTTCGGCGCTTGATTTCAGGCGAGCCGCTCGCGCAGTGCAGCCGATAGCCGCTCGGCGCCGAGCACGATGACGAAGATGATGATCAAGAGCAGCGAGACCTCTTGGTATTGGAACAGGTTCATCGCCGTGAGCAATTGGAAGCCGATGCCGCCGGCGCCGACAAAGCCGAGCACCAGCGACGAGCGAATATTCTCGTCCAAACGATAAAGGCTGATGCCCAACAGCGTCGGCAGGATCGTCGGAACGATGCCGTGGGTGAAGACCTGAATGCGCCGCGCGCCGGTCAGTTCGAGCGCATGGATCGGCGCCATGTCCATCTGCTCGATGGTTTCGGCAAAGAGCCGACCGAGCATCCCGACCGAATGCACACCGAGCGCCAAGCCGCCCGGAAACGGCCCGAGCCCGACGGCGGTTACAAAAAGCAGCGCCCAAACCAGATCGGGCACAGCGCGGGTGAAGCCGATGATTCCCCGCGCGGCGTAATACGCAAAGCGCGACGGCGTGATGTTCGAGGCGGCGAGAATGGCGAGCGGCAGGGCCAACACCACGCCGACCATCGTGCCGAACAGCGCGATATCGACGGTCTGCACCGTCGGCCAGATCGTGGACGGCAATTTGGAGAAATCCGGCGGCACGGCGCGCCTGATGAGGTCGGCCATGCCGTGGACGCCGGTGATAAGATCGCTCGGCCGCGCCTCGACGACGATGAAGGTCTGGACGACAACGGCGACACCCAGGAGGGTCAGGACGCAGCGCACCGCAAGAGTGACCGCGCCGCCCCATGTGCGCGTGTTAGATGTGCGAGCGCTACTCGGGACGCGCAGCTCGGCACGAGCGATGTCAGCGCTCATGCCGCCTCGCCAATATAGAGGCGATGCACGCTGTCGCGCGACACTTGCTCGCGCGGCAGATCGAAGACGACGCGCCCGTCGCGGACGCCGACCACGCGGTCGGCATAGCTATAAGCCAGCTCGACCTGGTGCAGCACGCAGAGCACGGCGAGCCTCGCGGTGCGGGCGAGCCGTTGCAGAAGGCGCATGATGTCCTCGGACGCTTCCGGATCGAGGCTCGCAATCGGCTCGTCGGCCAACAGCACGCGCGGCCGCTGCGCCAGTGCCCGCGCGATGGAGACGCGTTGCCTTTGCCCACCGGAAAGCGTGCCGGCGCGCTGCTCGGCGAGGTGCTCAAGACCGACAAGCGCGAGGTGGTCGTACGCTGCGTCGAGTTCGCAACGCGGCAGACCGCCGAAAGCGGTCTGCAATGTATAATGGCGGCCGAGCGTGCCGGTCGCCACATTGGTCAAGACGCTGTTGCGGCGGATGAGGCTTGGATGCTGTGAGATCATGGCAAGCTCGAGCCGCGCGCGCCGCAGCTGCTCGCCTTCCAGTGCGCACAGATCGGTGTCACCGAGCCAGATTTCGCCCGCACTCGGCCGCAATATTCGTGCGATCGCGTGCAAGAGCGTCGTCTTACCGCTGCCATTGCCGCCAAGAACCACGACAAGCTCGCCCGGCTCGACATTCAAATCAAAGCCGTCCAGCACGAGCCTGCCGTTGGGATAACCGACCGAAAGGGAGCGGACACGCAACATCTAACTTTCCGGAAGACTCAGGTCAGCTTGGCGAGATCGATATTAAGCGTCTTCACCAGATCGCGGATGGGGTCGTAGGCGGAGTCGGTCTGCGGCACGAAGCGGGTGCCGTGCATGCCCATAACCTTGCGGTCGGCTTCGTCGATTGAAGTCAAGTCGAGATTCTGCAGGATTTCGGTCAGCCGCTGTTTGAAGGCGTCCGGGAGGTCGCCGCGGACGGCGATCGGATCGGTCGGGATCGGATCGGACTTCCATAGGAATACCAGATCGCCGTCTTTGTAATGGCCGCGCTGAGTCGCGGATTCGAGTTGCTCGCTGTTGAGTTCGCCGGCATCGACCTTGTGATTGTAAAGGGCCTCGAACGAGGCGGTGTGGCTGCCGGCGTAGATCGCCTGAATATCCTTGTCGGGATCGAGCCCGGCTTTGCGCATGCCGTAAGCCGGGAACAGGTGACCGGAGGTCGAAGCGGGATCGGAGAAAGCGAAGGAGTGGCCGCGAATATCGGCGGCGGTCTTGATGCCGGTGGTCGGATAGGTCACGAGGCTTGCCCAATAGCTATCCGGCTTGCCTTCCTTGTTGCTGAAGGCCGCGACCGCTTCGGCTTTGGCGACCTGATGCGCCAGCACATAGCCGAGCGGACCGAATTCGCCGATTTCGAGCTTGCCGTTGCGCATGGCTTCGATCTCGGCGTTGTAATTCGTCGCCACAAATACCCTGACCGGGCAACCGAGCTTTTCGCTGATCATGGCGCCGATGCGCTCATAGATCGGCGTCAGCCGCGGCGCGGTGTCGAACGGCTCGACGCCGATGCGCACGGTGCCGTCGCCCGGGCAGTCGGCGGCGAGCGCCGGCCGGGGAGGGGTTGCAAGCGTGGTGAAGGTCGCCAGCGCGACGGCGGCGGCGGCCGTTGTCGCTCCGCCGATCCAGCGAATTTGTGTGTTCATCCTCGATCTCCTGTTCCTGGCATGTCGTTGATTAAGGTTGCGCGGTTGACGCGATGTGCACGACTTGCCGCGCCCGTCTTTTGGAGGGACTCGGTCCGCGCGATTTGATGCAAGCCAACGCAAATCGCCGCGCGCCAACTGTATGTTCCGCGCGGTACGCAAAGAGAAGCAGAGTTAGGCTATTGCCGGCCTATGACAGTGGGATGAACGAAGCTGCCGGCTTGGGGATTAATGTCATCACAACACATCCGCGCGGACATAGATGACGCCGCGATTGATCATTCCGAGCGCACGCGCCGCGCCGAGAGAAATGTCGAGCACGCGGCCGCGGCGAAACGGACCGCGATCATTGATCGTCACGACGACGCTGCGGCCGCTTCTGGGATCGGTGACCCGCACCCGAGTACCGAACGGCAAAGTACGATGCGCCGCGGTCAGGCCCCTTGGATTGTAATGTTCTCCGGCAGCAACCCGGCGGCTCTCGGTGTAGAAAGTGGCGAACCCCGAGAAGCCGCGCGTCTTACTTTTAGTATGGTTCGCCAGCGCGGCTTGCTGCCAGCCTCCGACCAATACGATCGCAGCCATACCCATCGCCAGATGCGAAACTTTCATGTGATGTCCCCGATAC
>DASQRX010000018.1:0-5370 GCA_035642635.1 Xanthobacteraceae bacterium | reverse complement strand
GCCGGCGCCCGCAAATGCTCGACGAGCTGTTGCGCATAGGCCGGCAACTCGGCGCGGCTCTTCACGCAGATGGTCAGATCGCGTACCGCCCAGGGATCGGTGAGCGCGACGAGCTTGATCGCCATGGTCTTCGATACCCGGCGCGCCGTCGTTTCCGGCACGATGCCGATGCCGACTTTGCATTCGACCAGGCGGCAGATGGCGTCGAAGCTGCGCAATTGCACGCGCAGCCGCAACGGACGGCCGATGCGCACCGCCTTGGCGGCCAGAAAACGCTGGATGGCGCTTGAGCGATCAAGCCCGATAAAATCCTGATCGAGCACTTCCTCGAAACCGATCTTGGCGCGTTTGCCCAGCGCATGATCCTGCGCCACCACCAAGACGAAGCGGTCGCGGCGGAACGGATAGGTTTCGAGCCCGCCGGCATCGACGGTGCCGGCGACGACGCCGAGATCGGCGACGCCCTCGGCGATCAGGCCGACGATCTCGTCGCTCAAGCGCTCTTCGAGATCGACGCTGACATGCGGATGCGCGGCGAGAAACGACGACAGCGCCTCAGGCAGGAATTCGGTGAGCGCATTGGTGTTCGACAGCACCCGGATCTGGCCGGCAAGCCCGCCCCCATAAGCGCCAAGGTCTTCGTGCAACCGCTCGGCCTGGCGCAGGATGGTGCGCGCGTGCTGCAGCAGCGTGCGGCCGGCTTGGGTCGGCGTCACGCCTTGGCGGCCGCGCGTGAGCAGCGCGACGCCGAGCGCATCCTCCATGTTGCGGATGCGCGTCGAGGCTGCGGCGAGCGCGAGATGCGCGCGCTCCGCACCGTGCGTGATGCTGCCCGCCTCGACGACGTGGCGAAACAAACTGAGATCGGCGAGATCGAATCGCATGGCAATGACCCTGCCTTCGGATTTGACGAAGTCAGGCTTCTAATATCGACCATTGTGTAATGTTATTTCAAGACTATTCTTCGCCTATGACGAAGTTACCTTGCATCTGTGGTATCCGGCGGGGTGCAGTGTTGCATTGCGGGACGCGCGCGGATTCGGTAGGAACGGTTCTAAGCTAAGCGCGCCCGCGCCAAAGCGAATTCGGATGATGCCCACTCGGACAACAAGCATGGCCGACACACGCTCGCTCGAACGACGGCCCCCCGTTGAGCGGCCGCTCTCCCCACACCTGCAAATCTACAAGCCGATGCTGACGATGATGATGTCGATCGTGCATCGGATCACCGGCGCCGCGCTCTATTTCGGCACCTTGCTGGTCGCTTGGTGGCTGCTCGCCGCCGCAAGCCCAACCGGCTATGGGCGGTTCCAGTGGTTTGCCAGTTCGTGGATCGGCCGGCTCATCCTGTTCGGATATACCTGGGCGCTGATCCATCACATGCTGGGCGGCGTCCGGCATCTGATCTGGGACACCGGCCGCGGCTTTGGCCCGAGCGAACGCGAGTGGCTCGCCGCCGCCAATCTGATCGGCTCGATCACGATCACGGTGCTGCTGTGGATTTTCGTCCTGCTCACGATGGGAGTTGGCTGATGAGCGGACCCGCGCATATCCGCACGCCTTTGGCCCGCGTTCGCGGCTTTGGCACCGCCAAATCCGGCACCAGAGACTTTTGGCGCCAGCGGCTGACGGCCGTGGCCAATATTCCGCTGACCATCGCCGCGGTGATCATCCTGATCACGCTCCTTGGCCGCAATCAGGCCGCAACCGCGCAGATTTTGGGTTCGCCGGCCGTCGCCATCATTTTGTTGTTGTTCATCGGCTCGACGGTCACGCACATGAAAATCGGCATGCAGGTGATCATCGAGGATTACGTGCATGACGAGTCGGCCAAGCTCACGCTGGTGATGGCCAATACGTTCTTCTGCGTGACCGTCGGCGCGGTCGCGGTCTACGCGCTCCTCAAATTGTCGTTCGGATTGTAAGCATGGCTGAAAACGGAAAAAACGGCAGCGCGGCGTCCGGCGTCAATGGCCGCGCCTATCCGATCGAAGACCACGCCTATGACGTCGTCGTCATCGGCGCCGGCGGCTCGGGGTTGCGCGCCACCGTCGGCTGCAGCGAAGCGGGCCTGCGCACCGCCTGCATCACCAAGGTGTTTCCGACGCGCTCGCATACGGTCGCAGCGCAGGGCGGGATCGCAGCAGCGCTGGGCAATATGGGCGAGGACGATTGGCGCTGGCACATGTACGACACCGTAAAGGGGTCGGACTGGCTCGGCGACCAGGATGCCATCGAATATATGTGCCGCAGCGCGCCGGAAGCGGTGTACGAGCTCGAACATTGGGGCCTGCCGTTCTCGCGCCGCGAGGACGGCAAGATCTATCAGCGCCCGTTCGGCGGCATGACCACGCATTTCGGCAAGGGCACCGCGCAGCGCACCTGCGCCGCCGCCGACCGCACCGGCCACGCCATGCTGCACACCATGTACGGCCAGGCGCTGCGCCACCAGACCGAATTCTTCATCGAATATTTCGCCATCGACCTGATGATGGACGAGGACGGCCGCTGCTGCGGCGTCATCGCCATCAATCTCGACGACGGCACCATCCACCGCTTCGCGGCGCAGATGACGATTCTCGCCACCGGCGGCTATGGCCGCGCTTATGCCTCGTGTACCGGCGCGCATACCCAGACCGGCGACGGCAATGCCATGGTGTTGCGTGCCGGCCTGCCGCTCCAGGACATGGAATTCGTCCAGTTCCATCCGACCGGAGTCTACGGCGCCGGCGTGCTGATCACAGAAGGCGCACGCGGCGAAGGCGGCTATGTCGTCAATTCCGCCGGCGAGCGCTTCATGGAGCGCTATGCGCCTTCCGCCAAGGACCTCGCGTCACGCGACGTCGTTTCGCGCGCCATGACCATCGAGATTCGCGAAGGCCGCGGGGTCGGGCCGAAGAAGGACCACATCTATCTACATCTCGATCACCTCGACCCGGCCGTTCTGCATGAACGACTCCCCGGAATATCGGAGTCAGCCAAGATATTCGCCGGCGTCGACGTGACGCGGGAACCGATTCCGATCGTGCCGACGGTGCATTACAATATGGGCGGCATCGCCACCAATTATCACGGCGAGGTGCTGATCAAGAAAGGCGGCAATCCCGATTACATCGTACCCGGCATGATGGCGCTCGGCGAAGCGGCCTGCGTCTCGGTCCACGGCGCCAACCGGCTCGGCTCGAATTCGCTGATCGACCTGGTCGTATTCGGCCGCGCGGCAGCCAAGCGCTGCGCCGAGATCCTCACCCCGAGCGACAAACAGCCCGAACTGCCCAAGGACTCCGCCGAGCGCGCGCTGTCGCGGCTCGACAAATACCGGAACGCCTCGGGCTCGACGCCAACCGCGCAGCTGCGGAACAAGATGCAGCAGGTGATGCAGACCAATTGCGCGGTGTTCCGCACCGGCGAAGTGCTGCAGGAAGGCTCAAAGCTGATCCACGACGTCTATAACGGCGTCAACGACGTACGCGTGTCCGACCGCTCGCTGATCTGGAATTCCGACCTGATCGAGACGCTCGAATTCGTCAATCTGATCGAGCAGGCCGTGGTCACCATGGATTCCGCGGCCAACCGCACCGAAAGCCGCGGCGCGCATGCGCGCGAGGATTTCCCCGATCGCGACGACCACAACTGGATGAAGCACTCGCTGTCCTGGCTCGATCACGCTTCGGGCAAAGTCACGATCGATTATCGGCCGGTGCATACTTACACGCTGACTAATGACGTGGCCTATATCGAGCCGAAAAAGCGGGTGTATTGAAATGGTCGAATTCACGCTGCCAAAGAATTCCAAAGTCGGCGAAGGCAAGACCTGGCCGCGTCCGGCCAAGGCCAAGTCGGAACGCGAATACCGCATCTACCGCTGGAATCCGGATGACGGGCTTAATCCGCGCGTCGACACATATTATGTCGACACCGGCGATTGCGGGCCGATGGTGCTCGACGGCCTGATCTGGCTGAAGAACAATGTCGACGCGACGCTGACCTTCCGCCGCTCCTGCCGCGAAGGCATCTGCGGCTCCTGCGCGATGAATGTCGACGGCACCAACACGCTCGCCTGCACCAAGGCGATGAGCGATATGAAGGGCACGGTGCGGCTTTATCCGCTGCCGCACATGGCGGTGGTGAAGGACCTGGTGCCGGACCTCACCAACTTTTACGCCCAGCACGCCGCCGTCGAGCCGTGGCTGAAAACCGTGTCGCCGACGCCGCGCACGGAGTGGAAGCAAAGTCACGACGACCGGCAAAAGCTCGACGGGCTCTACGAGTGCATTCTGTGCGCCTGCTGCTCGACCTCGTGCCCGAGCTACTGGTGGAATTCCGAGCGCTATCTGGGACCCGCCGCGCTGTTGCAGGCACGGCGCTGGTTGGTTGATTCGCGCGACGAGGCGACCGGCGAGCGGCTCGATAATCTCGAAGACCCGTTCCGCCTCTATCGCTGCCACACCATCATGAATTGCGCGAAGGCTTGCCCAAAACATCTCAATCCGGCGCAGGCGATCTCCGAGATCAAGAAGATGATGGTGGAGCGGCAGGTCTAGCCGCTATTCGGGCATCGTTGCGGGGCAAAGTGGAAGCCTCATGCTTGACCACACTGGATTCCCGGTTTCCGACTACACGCGATCCAAGGCCTTTTATGAGAAGACGCTTGCGCCGCTCGGCTACGCCTTGATCATGGAAGTCGCGCAGTCGGAAAACGATAGCCCCGCAGCTGGTTTCGGCGCGAACGGCAAGCCGGATTTTTGGATCGGCGGCGAAGCCGGGCTGAATCGCACAATCCATATCGCGTTCGCCGCCAAGGACCGCGCAACGGTCGATGCGTTCTATCGCGCCGCCATTGCGGCGGGCGGCAAGGACAAATCCGGCTCCGGCTTGCGCCCGCATATCACGCGAACTATTACGGCGCCTTCGTGCTCGATCCGGATGGGCACAATATCGAAGCGGTCTGTCATTCGCCCGCGTAGCGGATGCGCCGTCCGGCAATTTTAGGAACCGTCCTGCCGGCTCGGGGCTACAGCTTCAGCTTGCGCTTACGCTGCCCCAAGGTACGCAGCCGCAGTGCGTTGAGGCGGATAAATCCTTCGGCGTCGCGCTGGTCGTAGGCGACCTTGCCGTCCTCGAAGGTCACGAGATCCTGATCGTAGAGCGAATAAATGCTGTCGCGGCCGACCACGGTGGCGTGGCCCTTATAGAGCTTGAGCCGCACGCGGCCACTGACGAATTCCTGGCTCTTATCGATCGCCGCCTGCAGCATGTCGCGCTCGGGCGCGAACCAGAAGCCGTTATAGATCAGTTCGGCATATTTCGGCATCAGCTCGTCCTTGAGATGCGCCGCGCCGCGGTCGAGCGTGATGCTCTCGATGCCGC
>DASQRX010000017.1:0-18625 GCA_035642635.1 Xanthobacteraceae bacterium | reverse complement strand
CACGGCCGCGTCCGGCTTGGCCTCGAAATAACGCGTATAGATCGCTTCGAGGCTCGGCTCCTGAACGCCGAGGAATTTGAGACGGCCTTCCATGGCGACGACTTCGGCGGCGGCTTCCGGCCGCACGTCGCGGTCGGCGTGCAGGCGAAGCTTGCCGATGCCGGTTTTCTCGACGCCGCTGACGCCCGGAATGAGCGCAAGGCGTTCGGCGAGACCGGCGCCGTCGGCCTCGATGTCGACCACATAGCCGCCGCCGAGCACTTCGCGGCCGAGATCGGGCACCGTGCCCATCAGCGCGATCTTGCCGGCGCTGAACAGCGCGACGCGATCGCACACGCTCTGCACGCGTTCGAGGAGATGCGAGGACAGAAGAACCGACACGCCTTCGGCCTTGAAGCCGCGGATGATGCCGAGCAGCTCGGTCGTGGCCTGCGGATCGAGGCCCGATGTCGGTTCATCGAGGATCGCGATTTGTGCGCCCTTCATCAGGATCTCGGCAAGGCCAAGCCGCTGCCGCATGCCGCGCGAGAACGTGCCGACCCGGTTCTCGGCCACGTCGGCAAGGCCGACGCGCTCGAGCGCGTCGGCGATGCGCTTCTCGCGCTCGGCATGCCGGAAGCCGATCAGACGCGCGGTGTATCGCATGTTATCGGCGGCGGTCATTTGATCGTAAAAGCCGACCGTGTCGGGCAGATAGCCGACGCGCCGTTTGACCGACAGCGGCTGGCGCGCCGGATTGAAACCGAGCACACTCACCTCGCCCGCCGAAATGTCGGTGAGCCCGAGCATCATCAGGATGATCGTGGTCTTGCCGGCGCCGTTCGGACCGAGCAGGCCGAAGATTTCGCCCCGCCCCACTGCGAACGAGACGTGATCGACAGCGGTCGCGCTGCCGTAGACCTTGGTGAGGCCTTTCGCCTCGATGACGCCGTCTTGGACGCTGTCTTTGAGGCTATCTTGGTTCATTGCGTGACTCATCGCCGGCCGAACCTCGCAACCGCACCGACCATGACGAGCAGCGCGACACCGATAATGCCGACGCCGGCAATGCCCCACATGGTCGAGGTCGTCACCGTGACGCGGAAATTGGTCGAAGCCGATTCGCCGCGCGCCGCCGCGCGGACCGTGGTGACATAGTCGCCGGCGATGGCCTTCTCGGTCGGCGTGATCAGCGCCTGCACTTCCTTGTTGTCGTTCGGCGCGATACGCTCGACGGTCTTCGGATCGAAGGTGATTTTCCAACCACTCGGCGCCGAGCCGCTGAGTTCAATGCCCTCGGCGGGTGCGGTGCCGGTATTGGTGATGACGACCGGAACCGTCGTCTCCTGGCCGGCCGAGGCGCGCGTCGACACCAAGCCTTCGCGGCCGGAAATGTCGAGCCGCGGCTGGCCGGTAATGGTCATTTCGAGATCGGCCGTCGCCGAGGCGTCTTCGGCCCCCACGCGCGCCGTGACCTTATAGTCGCCGGCGCCCGCCGTATTCGGCGGCGTCACTTTGAGCTTTACGTCCTTGGTCTGGCCGGCATCGACCGGAACCGCGTTGAGCTCTTGGGTGCCATATTGCTCGGTGAAGGTGGCGTCGAAATTCGGCGGCGCTTGCGCCGAGAGGCTCACCGTCAGCTTCTTGCCGCTGTCGTTCTTGATGCCGAGCTGATATTCGAAGGCCGACTTCGAGGTGCCGCGCAATTGCGGCAGTTGCGGCGTCAGCGTCAGCTTCGCCGGCAGATCCTTGGCGAGCGTCACCGCCACCGGCAATTGCAAATTCGAGGTGGCGCCTTGGGCCGCGACGGTGATGGTCTGGGTGCCGTTGGGCGCGTTCTTGGGCACATCAAGCCGCAGTTCGAGCGTGACGCTGGAATTGGTCGCCGGCATCGCGGCCGCGACCGGCTGACCGCCGCCCATCAGCGTTGCCGTCCAGCCGGCGGGCACGCCGGATACCGCGAGGGCCAGGCGCTCGGGCGTCATGTTGTAATTCTGTATCCGCAGATTGACCGTCGAGGTCTCGCCCGGGCGCACCGTCACCGCGGGAAAGTCGCTCATTAGATAAATGCCTTTGACGTCCTTCGGCGCATCATCGGCGAGGGCCCGTGAAGTAACTGTGGCGGCAGGCGCGAAAAGCATCGCGAAAGCGGCGAGTGCGGCGATAAATCCATATCGCATTGGTACTGACTCCCGTGCAGCAATTGGATCGGTCCGCCCCCTCTCCTACTGCGCTCTAACGAACGCCGGTGAGAGGCGGGCATTGTGGGCGTAATCGTGACAAAATCATGCAGACAAGGGCCTTTTTGGCAATACCTGCACAATATGTCCTGCGGTAGGTAGCCGCAGCTTATAGCGGACCTTCCTATGTCCCGCACTGCCGAAATGAGTGCCGGTCTTTTGGCGTTTCGCCGCGTTAACGAATTGGAGGTCCTGCTCGGACATCCGGGCGGACCCTATTGGGCGAAGAAGGACAATGGCGCCTGGGCGATCCCCAAGGGCCTGGTCGAGCCGGGCGACGATCTCATCGCCACGGCACGCCGCGAGTTCACCGAGGAGACCAATTTAGTTGCGGATTCTACAAACTTGGGCGGCTTGATTGCGCTTACGCCCGTTAAGCAAAAGAACGGAAAAATCGTGCACGCCTTTGCGATCAAGGCCGATTTCGACCTGACGCGGTTCCTAAGCAATACATTCGAGATCGAGTGGCCGCCGAAATCCGGCCGGCGGCAAAGCTTTCCGGAAATCGATCGTGTCGCTTATTTCGCGCTGCCGGCCGCAATGATCAAAATCACTGCTTATCAAGCACCGCTCTTGCGCGAGCTTGAGCGGCGTTTGCGATAGACGCCGAATTTCTACTCCCGCAAAATCGCGGGCCAGTCGACTTCGTCGTGCGGCAGCACCCAGGGTTCGCGGAGCGCCGCGGCGCGCCATTCGCTCCAGGACGGCAGCGCCGTCACCGCATTCATGTAGGAACGCCCGGCGGCGCTGATCTCGACGGCATAAGTGTGAAACCGGGAGACAACGGGCGCGAACATCGCGTCCGCCGCGCCGAATTTGCCGAACAGAAACGGGCCGCCGAATTTCGCCAGGCATTCGGCCCAGATGGCATCGATCCGCGTGACATTTGCCGCGGCTTCCTCGTCGAGCGCCCGCGGTTTGACCGGCCGCCACATATTCATCGGCAGCTGGCGCCGCAGCGGCAGAAATCCCGCGTGCATTTCCGAAGCGACCGAACGCGCTTGGGCGCGCGCGGCGGCGCGGTCCGGCCACAACGCGGCGGCGGGGAATTTTTCCGCGACATATTCCAGGATCGCAAGCGATTCCCCGATACGTACATCGCCGTCGATGAGCACCGGTACTTTGCCCGCTCCGCTCAATGCCGTGACGCGTGCCTTGAAGTCATTTGCTTCAAGCGAGATTACGGTCTCCTCGAACCCGATCCCAGCAGCCTTCATGCCGATCCACGGCCGGAACGACCAAGACGAATAATTCTTGTTGCCGATGATGAGCTGCAAGGCCGTTACCTCTTACAATCTGGTCCCTTGTAACCCAGACTTCGCCGTCGCCCAATCCGCGCTACAAGTGACAATGTTCTCGAAACTCGATCTGATAGCGCTCGCTTGGTTTCTCGCCGCGTGGATCGGTTATTCGCTCGCCATCGAGCTGACGCGCCATGGCAAAAGCGGCCTGAACGGGCTGATGCATCACTACCGCAGCCACTGGATGGAGCGCATGCTGGCGCGCGAGACGCGCATGATGGACGCCCAGGTCATCTCCGCCTTGCAGAACGGCACGGCATTCTTCGCCTCGACATCGCTGATCGCGCTTGGCGGTGCGGTGAAGCTGGTTCACTCGAACGAAGACATGCTGACGATCGTCGCGGCGCCGCCGTTCGGCGAAGCGGTGACGCACACGCAATGGGAATTGAAGGTCGTCGGCCTGATGATCATTTTCATCTACGCATTCTTCAAATTCGCGTGGGCGTATCGGCTCCATAATCATGCGACGATCACGGTCGGCGCTGCCCCCGCCCGCCTCCGAGCGGGACGAGCCGGAGGCGAAGGCCTATGCGCAATCCGCCGCGATGGTCATCACCGATGCCGACCGCCATTTCAACCGCGGTCAGCGGGGGTTCTTTTTCGCGCTCGGCTATCTCGGCTGGTTTTTAGGTCCGCTGCCGCTTGTCGCAACGACGGCAGCCATTCTTGTCGTCATGTGGCGACGGCAATTCGTGTCCACCTCGCGCCAGGCGGTCAGCGCGGACTGAGCCCAAGCTAGGTCAGAGTTCAGATGAGGCCGGTCGCGACGGCGATGAAGGAAACAAAAAGCACTGCCGTTGCGGTGAAGAGCACCGTGAGTGCGGTTTCCGCCCATTGGCTCGGTGCCGGCTCGGCCTCGATCAGTTCTTCCGCCGGTTCATCCACGAAATCGGCAGGCACGTCGGTCGTCGACATAAGGGTCCTTCCCCGGTAGGACGCTGCGCAACGGCGAAGGATTCCACAGCGGATATGAAAGATCGGTAAGGAATATTTATGGCGAGGGGAAAAATTCCGTCGTCTTGCCGGTCAGCCGATAGGCCAAAAGACCGACCCATTCGTGCATCGCAAGATCGGTCTGCGTTAGTCCAATGGCGATCGACGGAAAAAGCTGTACCGCATCGCCCGGACCACGGGTGCGGTAGTCGACCGGATAGGCCTCGACCGGAAAGCCCGCGGCGCGGAAGACCGCAATCGCGCGCGGCATGTGCGACGCCGAGGTCACCAGAAGCCAGCGCTCGCCGGGCTTCGGCTGAGCAATCAGGCGCGAGAACACAGCATTCTCGACCGTGTTGCGCGACTGCTCTTCCGCCGTGATGCGATCTGGCGCAATGCCGAGCGCGACGAAGGTGCGAACCGCGATCGCGACTTCAGGCGTCACGTCTTCGAACAGCGAGGCATTGCCGCCGGTGAAAACGATACGGGCGTTCGGATATTTGCGCGCGAGCTCCACCGTCGCAGTGATGCGTTCGGCGGCCTCGTTGAGCGCAGAATCGTCGCCGCGCGTCGTCGCAATTTCCGGGAGGATCGAACCACCGAGCACGACGATACCGTCCGGCGGACCGTGCGACGGATCCCACGGCGGGAAACGTTGCTCCAGCGGCAGCATCAGAATGTTGCCGAGCGGTGAGAAGCCTATGAAAGCGGTCAGCACAATGCTCGTCACAATGAGCCAGCTCGCAAGCCGCCGGTAGCGTGTGAGCAATAGAACCATCCCGACCAAGCCGATCTCGACGACGAGATTCGACGGCAGAATCACAAGGCCGAGAAACTTGGAGAGGATGAAAAACATCTTCGCACTAGCCGCGCGACTTCCGCCACGCCGCGTAACGCGCCTTCGCTTCGTCGTTCGGCGGATAGAGACCAGGCAGCTTGACGCCCTTCTCCACTTCGGTGAACACCCAGCTTTCGTAAAGCTCGTGCTCGGCGCCCTCGTGGGCGACGAAGTCGACCAGCGCCTGCGGGATGACGACCGCACCATCGTCGTCAACGACGATCACATCGTTGGGAAAAATCGCGCAGCCGCCGCAGGCGATCGGCTCCTGCCAGCCGACAAAAGTCAGTCCGTTGACGGAGGCCGGCGCGGCGAAGCCCGAGCACCATACCGGCAGCTTAGAGGCGAACACGCCGGTGAGGTCGCGCATCACGCCGTCGGTGACCAGCGCCGTGACATTTCGCTTTTTCATGCGGGCGCAAAGAATGTCACCGAATATGCCGGCGCTCGGCACGCCCATGGCGTCGGCGACGGCAATGACGCCTTCCGGCATCGCCTCGATCGCGGCGCGGGTCGAGATCGGGCTCGCCCAGCTTTCCGGCGTCGCCAAGTCCTCGCGTACCGGCACGAAGCGCAGCGTGAAGGCCGGGCCGACAAGACGCTCGCCGCCCGGCACGAGCGGCTTCGCACCGCTCATCCAGCAGCGCCGGATGCCCTTCTTCAGGAGCATCGTGGTTATGGTCGCGGTCGTCACCTTGCGCAGAACATCGAATAGAGCGTCGCTCATCGCTGGCCTCTTTGAAGACTCGGCTCTTTGAAGACTTGCCTCTTTGAAGACTTGCCTTGTTGCGCCTCGCTGCCGAGAACTATGCCGGCTTGATGCGGAGCCGTTCGTCGCGGCGGCGCAGCCACGCGACGAACGGGATCGACAACAGCACCATCCAGGATTTGCCCACGATCTGCCCGGCCAAGAAATCAAGCGAGCCGAAGGCAAGCCACAGAAACACAATCGAATCGACAATCAGCCCGACGAGACTCGACGCGACGACGGCGGCAACGAGGCGGCGGCGCGCCAGCGGCGTATAGACCGCGAGATCGGCGAATTCGGACAGCAAAAATGCCGTAGCGGAAGCGATCACAAGCGAGGCCGGCGCGAATAGCGCCGACAGACCGCTGCCGAAGAGGATCGCTGCCGCCGACACGGCCGTTCCAAGCCGCCGCTGCACCAGATCGCGCAATACCAGCGCAACGCCGACCAGCATGACGCCCGAGGGCGCCATCAAGCCCGGCGCCACCGGCACCACGCAGGGTCCGTGCGGCCGCACGCACGCGGTCCCAACATGTCCGATCAGCCAATTGGCCGCCGGAATGGTCAGCGCGAACAGGACCAAAAATGCCGCGCCCTCGCGCACGCGCTGTCGATCGGTGTCGAGCCTCACAATGCCGCCTTCCATTTGGCAAACCCCTCGGCGCGCAGCCGGCATGCCGGACATTCCCCGCAGCCGAAACCCCAAGCGTGCCGATGATCCCGGTCACCGAGATAGCAGGTGTGGGTCTCGGCGAGAAGAAGATCGATCAGCGGCTTACCGCCGATGTCATCGGCCAGCGCGAAGGTCGCGGCCTTATCGATCCACATCAGTGGGGTATGGATGACGAAGCGGCGATCCATGCCCAATGTCAGCGCAAGCTGCATGGCCTTGATGGTGTCGTCGCGGCAATCCGGATAGCCGGAATAGTCGGTTTCGCACATGCCGGCGACAATGTGTTTGATGCCGCGCCGATAGGCGAGCGCCCCTGCAAAAGCGAAAAACACGAGATTACGCCCCGGCACGAAGGTCGTCGGCAGTCCTGACTTCGCGACTTCGATCGCGACATCGCGCGTCAACGCGGTTTCGGAAATCGCCGACAGCGCGTCGAGACGCACGATGTGATCGTCACCCAAGCGCGCGCGCCAGTCGCCGGAGAGCGACGACAGGCCATCGCGAATGCGCGGGCGCATCTCGAGCTCAATGGCGTGGCGCTGTCCGTAATCGAAGCCAACGGTCTCGACGCGGCCGAAGCGCTCGAGCGCCCAAGCCAGGCACACCGTCGAATCCTGTCCGCCGGAAAACAGGACGAGCGCGCTGTTGGACAGGTTCACCGCTTGCCTTCCTCGAGCCATTCGCCGATACGCGCGACCGCCTCGTGCATATCATCCCGGGAACCCGCGTAGCACAGCCGCAGGAAGTGCCGGCCGTGCACCGGATCGAAATCGACGCCCGGCGTCGCCGCGACCCCCGCTTCCTCGAGCATGCGGGTGGCGAAGGCGTAGCTGTCGTCCGAAAAGCGCGATATGTCGGCGTAGAGATAAAATGCGCCGTCGACCGGCAGGAACGAGCTTAAACCCGCGCGCGGCAAGCCCTCGACCAGAATGCGGCGATTGTCCTCGTAGCCATGTTTGATCTCTTCGAGTTCCTCGCGGCCGTCGAACGCGGCTTCGGCCGCGATCTGCGACAATGTCGGCACCGAGATCGCGAGGTTCTGCTGCAAGCGCTCGACCGCGCGCAGCAAAGCGGGCGGCACCACCATCCAGCCGATGCGCCAGCCGGTCATGCAGAAATATTTGGAAAAGGAATTGATGATGATCGTTTCCGATGAAAAGCGCGCCGCGCTCTCGGCCGCAAAAGCGTAATCGAGGCCGTGATAGATCTCGTCCGAGATCACGGCGATGCCGGCATCCTCGGCGCACTTGATCAATTCGGCGAGCGCGTCCGCCGTCATCATCGTTCCGGTGGGATTGGCGGGCGAACCGACGATGAGGCCCGTGAGCGGCCGCGCGCGATGCGCCGCGAGCAGGCTTTGCGGGGTGATCGCCCAGCGCGTGTCGGCCGCAGTCTCGATCCCGACCGGCTCGCAGCCGAGAGCCGACAGGATATGGCGATACGGCGGATAACCCGGCAGCGCCACGGCGACCCGATCTCCCGCAGCGAAAGCGGCCAGAAAGGCGACCATGAAACCGGCCGATGAGCCAGTGGTGACGACGACCCGTTCCGGCTCGATATCGAGGCGGTGCCACTCGGCATAGGCCCGCGCGATCCGCCGCCGCAACGAGGGGACGCCCAGCGTTTCAGTATAACCGTGTGGGCCCAGCGAGAGCGCGGCGCGCGCGGCCGCAATCGCGGTCGACGGCGCGCCCAAAGCCGGCTGGCCGACCTCCATATGGACGATCCGGCGGCCTTGCGCTTCGAGCCGCGCCGCGGCCGCCATGACGTCCATCACCATGAACGGAGGCACCCCGCTGCGGGCGGAGGGTTGCAAAAGGCGCTTTGCCTTTTCGAGCATCAAATCGACCCTAATTTCCGTCAAAATTCCGATCACAAATCCGCGCGCAGACCGGTTCTCGCTGTCTGCGATTTCGCCCCGCTGATGCCGCATTCAGCGGGTTTCTTGGGGGTCCGGCTGGTGGTCCGCAGCGCGCCGACCGCGTGTTGACCGATACTCCTTCGATCCATAGCTTGCGGCCGTTCTATTTCTCGCAACCCCGGCGCAGGGACCCGACAGTTCGCCTCAGATGATGTTGCTCGATCTCCTAGCAAGGTGCGGCCGGTGAGACCAGCTTCGCGCTTTATCGCCGTTGCCACGGCCGCCGCATTCACGCTGTCGAACATTCCGGCAAGCATGCCGGCGCGCGCGCAGACCGGATCGGCTGCCGGCATTCCGATGATCCGCGACGCGGAGATCGAGCAGCTTCTGCGCGACTACACCGCGCCCATTCTGAAAGTCGCCGGCTTAAGCAATCAGAACGTCCAGGTCGTCATCATCGACGACAATTCGTTCAATGCTTTCGTCATGGATGCGCACCGCATTTTCATCAATACCGGTGCGCTCAAAGAGGCGACGATGCCGAACCAGCTTATCGGCGTGTTCGCGCATGAGACCGGCCACATTGTCGGCGGCCATCTTTCGAAGATGCGCCAGGAACTCGCCAACGCGCAGACCGCCATGATCATCGCCATGCTGCTGGGTGCCGGCGCCATGATCGCCGGCCATGGCAATACTGAAATGGGCAATGTCGGTGGCGCGATTTTCACTGCGCCGCAAGCCTTGGCCATGAGCACATTGTTGTCCTATCAGCGCGCGCAGGAAGAATCGGCCGATCGCGCCGGCGTCCGCTTTCTGACCATGACCGGGCAATCCGCCAAAGGCATGTACGACACGTTCAAGAGATTCGCCGACGACTCGCTGTTCTCGGCGCACGGCGCCAATCCCTACGCGCAAAACCACCCGATGCCGCAAGAGCGCATGGACGCTTTGGCGGAACTGGTGAAGACGCCGTATTGGGGCAAGAAGGACCCGCCTGAACTGCAATTCCGCCACGACATGATGCGAGCGAAGCTGTATGGCTTCACCGAACGTCCGAGTGTGGTGCTGGCGCATTATCCGCTGACCGATACCAGCCTTCCCGCGCGCTATGCGCGGGCCATTTCGGCCTACCGGTTTGGGGGACTGCAAAGCGCCATGTCGCAAATCGATAGTCTGATCGCGGCAATGCCGAACGATCCTTATTTCTATGAACTCAAGGGCCAGGCCCTGATCGAAGGCGCCCACCCGGCCGAGGCGATCGCGCCGTTGCGCCGCGCCGCGCAGCTGGCGCCGAACCCGGCCCTTATTCAGATCCTCCTGTCGCAAGCGCTGGTCGCCACCAACGATCCCAAGGCGGCCGAGGAAGCCATCCCCCTCCTCCACACCGCCCTCCTCAAGGAGCCGGAGGCTGCCGACGCCTACACGACGCTTGCCATGGCCTATGGCCGCAAGAACGATCTCGCTGATGCCGATCTCGCCTCCGCGCAGGCGGCCTTCGCGCGCGGCGACAACAAGACCGCGCGTGAGCTCGCCGATCGGGCGAAAACGCGCTTCCCGATCGGATCGCCGGGCTGGGTTCGAGCCGACGACATCGTTGCCTACAACAAGAACCATCGCGACAATCCACTTTTCAAATTTCAAGTGAACACATCAGCAGGACAGTCCCAATGAAAAA
Organism: Xanthobacteraceae bacterium; assembly: GCA_035642635.1. GTDB lineage: Bacteria > Pseudomonadota > Alphaproteobacteria > Rhizobiales > Xanthobacteraceae > BOG-931. The sequence goes on along the minus strand of DASQRX010000017.1, from coordinate 8,377 downwards.
TCTAATCTCAGCGAGCCGCTATCCGGTGCTTTTCCTAAGCTTGGCCGCGGCGAGCGTAGTCTTGGCCTTGCCCGCGTCGGCCGAGACCGCCGCGACGCCGGTACCGGCAACGCAGGCGCCCGCAGCGGACAGTTCGGCTGCTCAGAGCTTCACTGCCGATCAGCGGCAGGCCATCGGCGTTCTCATCAAAAACTACATCGCCGCCCATCCCGAAGTAGTTCAGGACGCGTTGGACACCCTCGACAAGCGTCAGAAGGAAGCCGACGCCGAAAAAGCGCGCATGACGATCAAGGACAACAACGTCACCTTGTTCAATTCGGCGCACCAGGTCGTGCTCGGCAATCCGCAGGGCAACGTCAACATGGTCGAGTTTTTCGATTACAATTGCGCGTTCTGCAAGAAGGCGCTGCCCGACATGATGAGCCTGTTGAGCGCCAATCCCAATCTCCGATTCGTGCTCAAGGAATTCCCGGTTCTCGGCGACGGCTCGATGGAAGCCGCCCATGTGGCGGTCGCCGCCCGCATGCAGGACCCGACGGGCAAGAAGTATGTCGAGTTCCACCAAAAGCTGCTCGGCGGCCGCGGCGCGGCCGACAAGGCGCGCGCGCTTGCGGTTGCCAAGGAAGTCGGCTTCGACATGGGCCGCATCGAAAAGGACATGGACAGCGCCGAGGTGAAGGCGACCATTGACGAGGACATGAAGCTTGCCGACGCGCTCGGCGTCAGCGGCACGCCGACCTATGTGGTGGGCGACGAGGTCGTCGTCGGCGCCGTCGGTCTCGACGAGCTCAAAGCAAAGCTCAGCCCAGACAAGAATGCCGACAAGAGCCCCGACAAGAAATAGGCTGCCCAATACGCCTAAAAAGCTTACAAAACCCGGCCGCGGCGGGGTCAGCCCCGCCCGCCTGGTGACCCCGGCTTCCCCTTTGCGAGAGCCTTCCCTATAAACGCATCGGTGCGGGCTATTTGCCCGCGCCGCTAGCCGGTGTTCAGCCCTCGCAAATGTCGAAAACCGTTTACGTTCTCAACGGACCGAATCTCAATCTGCTCGGCACGCGCGAGCCGCATATCTATGGCCGTTCGACGCTCGCCGACGTCGAGAAACTGTGCCAGGCGACGGCGCGGCACTACGGCCTTGCGGTGGTGTTCCGGCAATCCAACCACGAGGGCCAGATCATTGACTGGATTCAGGAGGCCCGCGCCGAGAAGGCGGCCGGCCTCATTCTCAATCCGGCAGGTTTCACGACCACGTCCATCGCCATCCTCGATGCGCTCATGACCATGGAGGCGCCGGTGATCGAAATCCACATCAGCAACATTCATGCGCGCGAAGAGTTTCGCCATAACTCTTACATATCGAAAGTCGCGCGTGCCGTCGTCTGCGGCTTCGGTATCGAAGGCTATGCGCTCGCCATTACCGGCCTCGCCCGCATGATCGGCGCCAAAGAATGATCGAGGAGTGATCGTGGCGGGCAAGCCCGAGAAATCGACCGAGAAACCGAGATCGTCGAATTCCCCTGCCGTCGATCACGATGTGATCCGCGAACTGGCGAAGCTGCTCGACGAAACCGGTCTCACCGAGATCGAATACGAGCGTGACGGCACATCGATCCGCGTCGCGCGGCATGCCAACGCGCCTGTCGGACGAGTGCGGTCGGCGGACCTGCCGCGCGTCGCCGCGGCAGACGCACCCGCAGAAAGCGCCGATCCCGCGGATCATCCGGGTGTCGTGACATCGCCGATGGTCGGAACGACCTATCTCGGCTCCGCGCCCGGAGCAAAGCCCTTTGTCGATGTCGGAAGCCAGGTGAAGGCCGGTGAAACGCTCCTCATTATCGAGGCCATGAAGACGATGAACCAGATCCCCGCGCCGCGTTCCGGCACGGTCACGCAGATTCTCGTCGAGAACGGCCAGCCGGTGGAGTTTGGCGAACCGCTTATGATCATCGAATAGCGGCGACGCTCGCGATGTTCGACAAGATTCTGATCGCCAACCGGGGAGAGATCGCGCTGCGGGTGCTGCGCGCCTGCAAGGAGCTCGGTATCGCCACGGTGGCGGTGCATTCGACGGCCGATGAATCGGCGATGCATGTGCGGCTTGCCGACGAAAGCGTCTGCATCGGGCCGCCGCCCGCCAAGGACAGCTACCTCAATGTTCCCGCTCTGCTTGCCGCCTGTGAGATCACCGGCGCCGATGCGGTGCATCCCGGCTACGGCTTTCTGTCCGAGAACGCCCGCTTCGCCGAGATTCTCGGCGAGCACAATCTGCACTTCATCGGACCGCGCCCCGAGCATATCCGGCTGATGGGCGACAAGATCGCCGCCAAGCGCGCCGCCAAGGAGCTCGGCATTCCGGTGGTTCCGGGTTCCGACGGCGGCCTCACTTCCGATGCGCAAGCGCACGAGATGGCGCGCGAAATCGGTTATCCGGTGATTTTCAAGGCGGCGGCCGGTGGCGGCGGCCGCGGCATGCGGGTCGTGCGCAGCGAGGCCGAAGCCGGTCCGGCGCTTGCCGCGGCGCGCGCCGAAGCCGGCGCCGCATTCGGCGACGACACGATCTATGTCGAGAAGTATCTGGAGCGGCCACGCCATATCGAGATTCAGGTCCTCGGCGACGGCAAGGGCCGCGCCATCCATCTCGGCGAGCGCGACTGCTCGCTGCAACGCCGGCATCAGAAAGTCTGGGAAGAAAGCCCGTCGCCCGCGCTGAACGTCCAGATGCGCGATGAGATCGGCGAATCCGTCGCCGAGGCGATGCGCAAGATCAAATATCTCGGCGTCGGCACCGTCGAGTTCCTCTACGAGAACGGCCAGTTCTATTTCATCGAGATGAACACGCGCATTCAGGTCGAGCATCCGGTGACCGAAATGATCACCGATATCGATCTCATCCTTGAGCAAATTCGCGTCGCCGCCGGCAGCGAGCTCGAGTTCACGCAGAGCAACGTGAAATTCAACGGCCATGCCATCGAATGCCGCATCAATGCCGAGAACCCGGTGTCGTTTCGGCCGTCGCCGGGCAAAGTCGTTCACTATCACCCGCCGGGCGGGCTTGGCGTGCGCATCGATTCCGCCGTCTATCACGGCTACACGATCCCGCCCTATTACGATTCACTCGTCGGCAAGCTCATCGTCCACGGCAGGACGCGCAGCGAATGTTTGATGCGGCTAAAACGCGCGCTCGATGAATTTGTCGTCGATGGCATCGACACCACGCTGCCGTTGTTCCGCGCGCTGGTGCGCGACAAGGACATCATCGACGGCGATTATCACATTCACTGGCTCGAACAATATTTGGCGCGAGGCGATTTGGCGCAGTAGCGCCTCGCCTATGCCGGCACGCGCGCCCCGGCCTCTAACGCGGCGGCGAGCAACCGCCCAACGAATTTCGGTTCATAGGGTTTCGGCACGAACGACGAGCCGGGCACCCGATCGGGCGCGTTGAGCATATTAGCTCGCGCCGATGCATAGACGACCGCAAGCTGCGGCTGCATTTCGCGGGCGCGCCGCGCCAATGCCGCGCCATCCATGTCCCCCGGCAAATTGATATCGGTAAAAAGAACGTCGACAGGTTTCGCGCTGAGCGCCCGCAGCGCTTCGGCCGCATTGCTCACCGCCTGTACGGAGAAGCCCTGCTCGGACAGCGATTGCGCGATCCACTCACTAATAAGGAAGTCGTCCTCGACAAGCAGCACGTGAACGGGATCGGCTCCTCTCACTCCAAGTTCCGTGTCGCTTTTCACTCTAAGTTCTATGTCACTTTGGAGTTTCACGGCAGCACCCAAATTCCCGACGCAAACGCCTTTCCGTGAGGCCTAACGCGGCCTGCCCGAAAGCGTTCAAGCTCTCCGAAAATCCTAGCGATCTAAGCTTTGCACCTGGTTAATTCCCCGCCCGCCGCTTGAACAAGGAGCGGGGAGCCGGTTAAACAAACCTCATGGCGAGCCGCGAGTCCGCACTCATCGACATTACGCCCGAGGTGCTGCTCAAGGCCTATTCCTGCGGCATCTTTCCCATGGCCGAGAGCGCCGACGATCCGGCGCTCTATTGGATAGAACCCGAACGCCGCGGCATTATTCCGCTCGACCGCTTTCACGTGCCGGACCGCCTGGCGCGGACGGTCCGTTCGGACTGCTTCACCATTGTTGTCGATCGCGATTTCAACGCCGTTATTGACCGCTGCGCGGAACCCGCGCCCGGACGTACGCGCACCTGGATCAATACCCGCATTCGCAATCTCTATGGCAAGCTCTATGAGCGCGGCGACTGCCACACTGTTGAAGTCTATGCGGGCGACGAGCTCGTAGGCGGACTTTATGGCGTCAGTCTCGGCCGCGCCTTCTTCGGCGAAAGCATGTTCCACACCGTCCGCGACGCGTCCAAAGTCGCGCTGGTGCATCTGGTGGCTCGGCTTAAGGCCGGCCATTACCGGCTGCTGGATACGCAATTCGTCACCGCGCACCTCAAGACATTCGGCGCCATCGAAGTGCCGCGGCCGGCTTATCACAAGCTGCTAGATGCCGCGCTTGTCGGTGAGGGCGACTTTGCCGCGCTCGCCACCGATCGCCCGGTTTCCGGCGCTACCGTACTGAAACGTCTTGTGGAGCGGTGACGGCGCGAGCCGACCTTGATCCAATTCGATGAAATCGGATCAAGGTCTAGATTTCGCGCACGATCCTATCCGAAAACCGGTTCCCACTTTTCGGGATCATGCTTTAGTCATCGGTGACCGGCGAGGGCGCCGAGGGCGGCAGCGGCGGCGGGGGAGTTGCCGGAGTCTGGCGCTGACGCGCCTGGACCGGCGGCGCGACACCGGCAGCAGGCGGTGCCGCGGTTTGCGCGACCGCGCCGCCCGCCGGTTGCGCACAATCGGTCAGCCAGACGTCGTAGATCGGGTGCTCGACCGCATGCAGGCCAGGGCTCGCCGCGAACATCCAGCCGGTGAAGATGCGCCTTGTCTCGCCCTGAAGCGTTACCTCGTCGACCTCGACAAAGGCGTCGGTATTGGTCGGCTCGGTCGGCGGCCGCGTGTTACAGGCCCGCGCCGTGACTTGCAGCGCGCCGAACTGCACTGTCTCGCCGATCGCCGCATCGAACGTAATAATGCGGCCGGTGATCTTGTCGAGACCGGAGAATACCGCGCGGGCATTCTCGATCTTCTGCGTCGGCGTCACAGTGACGACCGTATCGCCCTGCTGCGGCGATGTATCGGCGGGCGTGGGCGGCGGCGGATTGGCCGGCGGCGGCACGCTGGCCTGGCTCGGCGGCGGCGGGGCGCTCGTGGCTCCGGGAGGCGGCGCCAAGGGCTTCGCCTGGATGCTGTTCTGCGGACGCGATGCTTGCTGCGGCGGCTGGTATTGCGGCGGCGAATATTGCTGCCCCGGATAGCCCACCGGCGGCGGCTGGGCGGGGAATCCGCTATTTGGCACACTCCCGGGCGGCCGGGGCGGCGAATCGCCGAAAACATTGCCGAACTGGGCCCGCGCGGGCGACACGGCAAGCATGCTGACGAGTGTCGCCATAAGCAGCGCGCCGATCACGACAAAAGGTGCGGCGATTCGGACCATAAATTCGTCGCGCTATGTGTTGGGCGCTCCGCGAGCGCAAAAATCCGCCAGCTTGCCCCGTGAGCTTGTCCCGTCAGCCCCGTTAACACGTCGAATACGGCATTTCCAGGGATCAGAGCCAAGGCCGGCGATCACCGGTTTCCCGGCACCCATGCTTTGTAGTCGCCGGTTGCCTTGGGACGGCGGCCCTGCGCCAGCGTCGACCCGCTCGGCCGGTAGGCTCCGGGCGTGCCGGTCAGATTGGGCCGGTGCGGCTTCTCCCAAGGATACGTCTTCACTTGTTCCTGCGTCGGCGGCACATCGGCGAGATGATGGATCCAGCCGTGCCATGTCGGCGGGATCATGGTGGCCTCGGCGACGCCGTTATAGATCACCCAGCGGCGCTCCAGACCCAGTGTCGGGTCGATCTTGCCGCCTTTTGTCCGATAGTAACGGTTGCCGAATTCGTCGTCGCCGACAAATTCGCCGTACCGGTATGTCCACCACTGCGTGCCGAAAGTCTGGCCGTTCCACCAAGTGAATAGACGCAGCAGGAAAGTCTTCATGTGTGGCCGCCTGTGTGATGGCGCCTTGATGCCACCGCATTATGGCGGTGTCCAGCGCGGCATCGGATGTACCGCTCCGGCACCACGCGTTCGCGACGTTTTCGGCTATATTTTGGATCATGTGGCAAGACCTAACGCATAACCCGCAATCCGCATTGGCTGGCCTCAGCAGATTGCTCTCCTTCGCACCGCCATGGGTCGCATCGTGGGTCGTAGCGCTTGTCGTCGTCGTTATCGCGATTGGCGTGGCGTGGCTCATCCATGCCGCAATCCTCGTCGTGCTGCGCCGCCTGCTGCGCAACCGGCCGCCCTATTTGCGGGCGATCCTCGAAGCGACCAAAGATCCGACGCGGCTGGCATTCATGATTGCCGCGCTGGCGATCGCGCTGCCGACCGCGCCCGTCGATTCCAACACGGTCGGCGTTCTCGCGAAGCTACTCGCGATGGCGACGATCTGCCTGGTCGGCTGGATCGCACTCACCGTGCTGCGGATCGGTGCCAATCTTTACCTGCTTCGCTTCCGTATGGACGCCGTAGACAATCTCACGGCGCGCAAGCACGTCACCCAGGTGCGCGTCTTGGTGCGCGCGCTCGACACGGTCATCGTGCTGCTGACGCTCGGTTTCGCGCTCATGACCTTCGACACGGTGCGCCAATTCGGCGTGAGTCTTTTTGCCTCCGCCGGCATTGCCGGCATCGTGTTCGGCATTGCCGCACAGCCGGTGCTCAGCAATCTGATCGCCGGTGTGCAGCTTGCCGTGACGCAGCCGATCCGTCTCGAAGACGCCGTCACGGTTCAGAACGAATATGGTTGGGTCGAAGAAATCAACGCGACCTATGTGGTGATCAGGCTGTGGGATTTGCGGCGGCTGATCGTGCCGCTCAATTTTTTCATCCAGCAGCCGTTCTACAATTGGACGCGGCAGGCGACAGCGAATATCGGCTCGATCCTGCTCTATCTCGATTACACAGCGCCAGTCGACCGCATCCGCGAGCAGGCCACGGAATTCATCGCGCAATCAAAGCTTGGCGGCACACTCGTCAACGTGCAGGTCACCAATACGAATGCGCAAGCCATGGAAGTGCGTGTGCTGTTGAAGGCGGATAGCGCCGCGGCAACATCGGACGCCTGTGCCGAATTGCGTGAGAGACTGATCGGCTTTCTGCAGCGCGAATATCCTGGATCGCTGCCGCGACAGCGGAGCCAAACCTTTGAAGTGCCAAACCGCCAGCCGGACCCGCCCCCCGGCGCGGCATAGCGACCAAAGATCAATTGCGGCGATGGCGGCGCCGCAATTATGCTTTGCCAACCAGCGATGCGGCGCGGCCCATTCAAGACGCCGCACGACAAGACATTGCAGGGATTCCTTTGCAGGTATTCTTGGGGGGAAACATGCGATACAGCACAAAGCTGCTGATCGGCCTCGCCGGCTTAATCCTGTCAATGCAGACCGGCCAAGCCGATGAATATCCGTCGCGCCGTATCACGCTCATCGCCCCTTGGCCGCCAGCTGGAGCAATCGACGTGCTGTGCCGCGAGCTTGCTCCGGGCGTCGGTGACCGACTCGGCCAACCCATCGTCGTCGAGAATAAGCCCGGCGCCGGTTCGACGATCGGAACCGGCGACGCCGCCAAGGCGAAACCGGACGGCTATACGCTGCTCATGGCCGGGACCGGATCGCTGGCCATCAGCCCGACGCTTTACAAAAGCCTGCCCTACGATCCGCAAAAAGATTTTGCGCCAATTGCGCTCATCGCCAAAAATCCGTTCGTGCTGGTGATCAATCCCGCGCTGCCGATAAACTCCGTGCCGGACCTGATCAAATACGCCAAAGAGCATCCGGGCTCGCTCACTTACGGCTCCGGCGGCGTAGGCTCGCCGCATCAGCTTTTCGCGGAGATGTTCAAGACTATGACCGGCGTCGAGATGATGCACATTCCCTATAAGGGTACGGCGCCGGCACTGACCGATCTGATCGCCGGACATATTTCGCTGATGTTCGCCGACGCCGCTCCGACTTTGCCGATGGTGAAGGCCGGGAAGGTGCGGGCGCTGGGCGTGACCTCATCCATCCCGCTGTCTTCGGCTCCCGACATTCCACCGCTTCGAGACGCCGGCGTGCCGGGGTTCGACGCCGCGGGCTGGGGCATGATCGTGGCGCCGGCGCACACGCCCGGCCCGATCATTGCCAAACTCTACGAAGCGTTCCGCGCTGTCGTCGCCGACGAAACCGTGCGCGAGAAAATGATCACGCTCGGCATGGT
>DASQRX010000016.1:0-8462 GCA_035642635.1 Xanthobacteraceae bacterium | reverse complement strand
ATGCAGCGCTTGACCATCACCATCGACGACGAGCTCGATGCCGAGCTTAACCGCTACATGCGCGCGCGCGGCTACGACAATCGCTCCGAGGCGCTGCGCGATCTCGCCCGCGCCGGATTGCAGCAAGCGGCCGTCGAAGTCGGCGGCACGCGGCCCTGTGTCGCAGCCCTCATCTATATCTACGACCATGAGGCGCGCGATCTGCCCAAGCGCCTGACGCACGATTTCCACGAACGCCACGATCTCGCGCAAGCCACGCTCCATATGCATCTCGACCACGACAACTGCATGGAAGTCACCGTGCTGAAAGGGCGCGGCGCGGACGTGCAAGACTTCGCCAACCACATCATCGCCGAGCGCGGCGTGCGTCACGGCCACGTCGTCTATTTGCCGGCGGACGGCGCGCACGATCACAGTCACGTGCGCGGTCATGGGCACAGTCACGGTCATGGGCACAGTCATGGGCACAGTCACGGGCACGCCCATAGTCAGCATCAGCGCCCCCGCGGCGGCCAGGCGTCGAAGGCAAAGACATCCAAATCGTGAGCCTTGAGAATTGGAAACAGAAAGACGCCTGACCTGTGAGCGCTGCGGCCAAGAGTTCGGCTGTTCGCGCGGTAACGTCGCCGAGTGCTGGTGCAGCACGGAGCCGTACCGTTTGCCGATGCCTCTCCCGGCGGGGGCTGCCGGCCGCCGCGCCGACTGCCTTTGCCCGGCCTGCTTACGCGAAGCCGCGGCCAGGCTGACGCCGACCGCCAGTGCCACAGAGCAAAAATAAGCGCCCGGCAGCCCTCACCCGGCCCCGGTGCTGATATCCGTTAATCATCGGAAGCGCTTGATTCCGTGGGCATTAACGGCATGCCACAATCTTCATCGAATAGCGACGCTCGCCATGCTAAAGGGCCGCCGCAACGAGTGATGACGATGTCAAGCGCGCCGCCAAACCTGCCACAGAATTTGCCGGGGTCCGGACCGGACCCGCGGGCGGAGGCGCTTGTCTCAGCCTATACGCGCGGCACCGACAATCCCTATGTGCGGATCGAGCCGCCGGTGCTGCAGCCGGCCGAGCCGTTTCTCGATCTCGGCGGCGAAGATATCCGCCGCCGCATGTTTCTCACCACCGATCCTGAGGGCCGCGAATTGTGCCTGCGGCCGGACCTGACCATTCCGGTGTCCTGCGCTTATCTCGCCTCGCAAGATGCCGGCAAGCCCGCCGGCTTCTGCTATCTCGGCCCGGTGTTTCGCCACCGCGAAGGCGCGCGGGCGGAATTCGTGCAGGTCGGCATCGAAAGTTTCGGCCGCGCCGATAAAGCCGCGGCGGATGCCGAAATGCTGGCGCTCGGGCTCGAAGCGACCGCGCAATATGGCGTGCGCGCGCCGGAAATTCGCATGGGCGACGTCGCTTTGTTCGGCGCCTTCATCGACGCGCTCGATCTGGCGCCGGTCTGGCGCCGCCGCCTGAAGAAGGATTTCAACCGCAAGGCGTCGCTGGCGCACGATCTCGATCAATTGACGCTCGCGCCGGCGAACGGCTCGAAGGAATATCAGGGGGTGCTCGCGGCGCTGGCCGGCTCCGATCCCAAAGCGGCGCATCACCTGGTCACCGATCTCCTCTCGATCGCCGGCATCGCCACGGTCGGCGGACGTTCCGTCGCCGAAATCGCCGATCGCTTCCTCGAGCAATCAGCGGTCAGCGCCCCGACGCGGCTGCCGCGCGAGACCCGCGCACTGATCGAACGCTTCTTATCACTTCAAGGCGATCCCGACGAAGCGGCGAGCGAACTGCGCACGCTAGCGGCCGGCGCCAAGATCGCGCTCGGCCCAGCTCTTGATCTGTTCGAGACCCGCACCGGCTTTCTCGTCACCCGCGGCATCGACGTGCGCGCGATCAAATTCTCGACCGCGTTCGGCCGCCGCATCGACTACTACACCGGCTTTGTCTTCGAGCTGCATGATCCGCGCGCCAAGAATCCGCTCGTCGCGGGCGGGCGCTATGACGGTCTGCTGGCGCGGCTCGGCGCCCGCGAGCAAATTCCTGCTGTCGGCTTTGCCGCTTCGATCGAGGATCTCATCACCTGCAGCGAACTACTCTACGGTAGACGATCATGACGGCACCATTGATCCTCGCGGTGCCGTCGAAAGGCCGCTTGCAGGAAAATGCCGAGAAGTTCTTCGCCCGCGCCGGGCTCGATCTCGTCAAGCCGCGTGGCGCCCGCGAGTATCGCGGCGCGATCAAGGATTTTGACGGCGTCGAAATCGCCTATTTGTCGGCGGCCGAGATCACCTCGCAGCTGGCGCAAGGCGCGGTGCATCTCGGCATGACCGGCGAGGATCTTATCTGCGAGATGATCCCGCAATCGGACGAGCGCATCGTCTTCATCACCGGCATGGGCTTCGGTTACGCCAATGTCGTGGTCGCAGTGCCGCAAGCCTGGATCGACGTGCGCGGCATGGCCGACCTCGACGACGTCGCGACCGCGTTCCGGCACCGCAACAATCGTAAGATGCGGCTCGCCACCAAATACGCCAATCTCACGCGCGGCTTTTTCGCCGAGCACGGCATCGTCGATTACCGCATCGTCGAAAGCTCCGGCGCCACCGAAGGCGCGCCCGCGGCCGGCACCGCCGAAATGATCGTCGACATCACGACGACCGGCGCAACGCTCGCCGCCAATGGCCTCAAAGTGGTCGAGGACGGCACGATCCTGCGCTCGCAGGCCAATCTCGTCGCCGCGCGCGCCGCGGCCTGGGACGCCCAGAAGCGCGAAGCCGCGCGCGTCCTTCTCGATCGTATCGCCGCGCAAAAGCGCGCCGAAGCCTTTCGCGAAGTGCGTACGCGCTTTGTCGGTATGAACGATAAGCTGCTCGCCGCCGCACGCGACAAATATGGCGTCGTCTCGCCATTCGGCGGGCCGACCTCCTCTGGCATGCTCACGCTGCACTGCCCGCCGCAGAACGTGCATGCACTGGCAAGCTTTCTGCGCGAGAACGGCGCCGAAGCGGTGTCGGTCGGGGCGCTCGACTATGTCTATGCCCGCGACAATCCGCTCTATGAGAAACTTGCGGCGGAACTCGATCGGCGCGGCTAGGCTAGGCATCGCCCGAAACGCATCCCTATATATAGCCAAAGTCACGTTACCTAACGCGGAGAACCGCCATTACCGACGACCAGAAAGACGATGAGGAACGGCCGTGCCTGCACTGTTTGATTGTCGAAACCATCGACAATTTCTTTGCGGACTATCCGGTGTCCGAGGACGAGCCGGGCGCAATCGACACCGGCGAGACCGTCACTGCTGTTGCCAAGGTCGTGGCCGAGATGACCTGCGGCATGGAAGACGCCGACCGGCAGCAAATGATCGAGCAGCTCACGCGCGAAGTCCTGAGCTATGACGCGGAATTTCGCCAGCAGGATCAGTTGGGGATAGCCGCTTCCGGCGCGCGTCACTAACCACAGTCCGTCATGGCCGGACTTGTTCCGGCCATCCACGTCTTTGTTTGCCGCCATCTAAGACGTGGATGCCATGTCGCCCGCTCACGGCGTGATCGCGGCGTACCCCACCACCTTGGCCCATTTGCCGCTGTCCTGCGTGATCAGTTTGCCGAAAGCTTCGGGTGAATCCGAGACCGGCGTATTGGCGACGTCGGCAAGCTGCGCTTGAAACGCGGGATCGGCCACGATCGCGTTGACGGCTAAGTTCAATTTATCGACGATCGGCCGCGGGCAATCGCGCGGCGCGGTGATGCCGTTCCAGGAATAGGCGTCGTAACCCGGCACGAAATCGCTGATCAGAGGCAAATCGGGCAACGCCGCGGTGCGCGTGCTGACGGCGAGCGGCTGCACTTTGCCACCGCGGATAAGCGCAATCGACGACGTCAGATTGTCGAACATGACTTGAATCTGTCCGCCGATCAGATCGGCCAATGCGGGCGGCGAGCCGCGATAGGGCACGTGGGTGAATTTGGTCCCGGTCAGCATTTGAAACAATTCGCCGGCCACATGGGTCGAGCCGCCGGTGCCGGCCGATCCCATATTGATCGTTCCCGGATTGGCCTTGGCGTAGGCGATGAATTCGGGGACCGATTTTGCCGCGAACGACGGGCTCACTTCGAGCACCATCGGGCTCCTCGAGAAGATCGCAATCGGCGTCATGTCATGCGCGAAATTGAAATCGAGATTGGGATAAAGCGACACATTGATCGCGTTCGCCATCCCGGCGAGGAGCAGCGTGTAGCCGTCGGCGGGCGCATGGACCACTTCGCCGGCGCCCACATTGCCGCCGGCGCCCGGGCGGTTCTCGACCACAAAAGGCTGGCCGAGCCGTTCCGATAATTTTTGTCCGATCAGCCGACCCAAAATGTCGCTGACGCCGCCGGGCGCGTAGCCGACGACAAGCCGCACCGGCCGCGCCGGGTAGTCCTCGTCCGCAAGTGCGAGCGGCGGCAGCGCCGGCGCAATAGCGGCGCCTGCGGCCAATTGCAGGAATTGACGGCGTAAAAGTATCATGATGCACTCCAACAAAATTCGCATCTGCAAAATCAGCATCCGCGACAATGCAATTTACGTACCGCACGGGAGGGTGCTCAATGCCGCATTTCCGCATAGCCGCTATCACTATATTGGCTCTCGTTCTCGCTTGGGGGCGGGCCGAGGCGCAGACATTTCCGTCCAACAAGATCACGCTCATCGTCGCCTTCGCGCCGGGCGGCATCGCCGATACGCTGGCGCGTCTCATCGCCCAGGGCCTCGGCGAGCGCCTGCATCAGACGGTCGTGGTCGAAAACCGCGGTGGCGCCGGCGGCAATATCGCCGCGTCCTTTGTCGCGCGCGCGGAGCCTGACGGCACGACGCTTCTTGCCACCACGACCGCGCTCGCCATCAACGAGACGCTGTTCGCCAACAAGGACTTTTCGGCGAACGATTTCAAGACCGTCGCCATCGCCGCCTCGAGCCCGGAGTCTCTGGTCACGAGCCCGAGCAATCCGGCCAATAATCTGAACGACCTCATCAAGGCGATGAACGGCAAGACCATCAACTTCGCCGTGCCAGGCGTTGGCACCGGCTCGCATATCGAGGCCGAATATTTCTTCAAATTTTTGGCCAAGGTGCCGGCGCAGATGATCCCGTTCCAGGGCGGAGCGCCGGCCATCAATGCCACCATCGGCAATCAGGTCGATCTGATGGCAAGTACGCTCGGCGGCGGCGCGGCAGCCCAGATCGCGGGCGGCAAGCTCAAGGGTCTCGCGATCGCCGCCGACAAGCGCGCCGCGGTGACGCCCGACATACCGACTTATGCGGAGCTCGGTTTTCCGGGTTTCACCGCCGCGTCCTGGGTCGGCTTCTTCGCGCCGGCCAAGACCGACCCAAAAATTCTCGCCACGCTGAATGCGACGATCAATGAGATCGTGAAAACGCCGGAGGTTGCGAAGAAGCTGACCGATATGGGCTTCGACCCGATCACCGGCACGCAAGCGCAAGCCGACGCCATGTTCGCCGCCGAAGTGAAAAAATGGGGCGACATGGTCAAGGCGCTCGACCTTTCGGTCAAATGAGAGACCGGTGAAAGTCGCTTAGGCGCCCTCGCCGTCGCCACCACGCGGGCGGAAGACGACAAAGTGCGACATCGTGAAATTGACAACGAAGCTCGCCAGGATCGCGAGCGCCTTGGCGAACCAAACCGGTAACAGCAACGCCTGCGCCGCTACGACCAAGGTCGCGGTATTGGCGAGCAAGCCGACGATGCCGGAAACAACAAAAGTAATGTAATCGCGCCAGCGCAGTTTTCGCCCCGACTCGGCGGCAAAGGTGATCGAGGAATTGAGCACATAAGAGCCGCTCGCCGCGACGATCCAGGACGTAATATTGGCGGCGATCAACAAAACAGTGTCGGGCGCGCCGCAGCGGCAAATGCCGGCGAGCCAAGCGAATGCGGCAAGCGCCGGCGGCGCGTGCATATAGGCCGCGCGCGCCGCGAGGAACAGGACATAGTCGACCGCGGTGTTGAGAACGCCGATCAGGGCAAACGTGAACGCCTTCCGCGACAGCGCACGGCTGGGCTGCCCGTTGCCCAGAGGCTTGTCGTCGACCGAATCGGGGGGAGAAGCCTGAGCCATTGCGGTCGTCCGCATATCACGTCCGCAGGCCTGCGCCAGCACGCAATCGGCCGGTTGCCGCAGGCGCCGCGCGGGTTTACCGCGTTCGCGGATGTTGCAGCCCGCGACCGCCGGCGCGCGACACTTTGCGCCGATTGCGCTATAGATTGCCCGGCTACGAGGACGGGTTAATGACCGCTGCCAATACCACAATGGCTCAGCTTCGCGACCGAAATCCGGCGGCTTCCGCTGCGGCGCAGGGGCTTTCCATTGTGGTGCCGCTTTACAACGAAGCGGCCTCGCTTGAGCGCCTGCACGCCCGCCTCGTCGAGATCGCGCAACAGCTCAAGGCCAAGCGCGCGCTCGCCTGCGAACTGGTCTATGTCGACGACGGCAGCCGCGACGGCACGCTTGCCATCGCGCGCGGTCTGCCGCCGACCGGGCTCGACATTCAGGTCCTGTCGCTGTCGCGCAATTTCGGCAAAGAGGCGGCGCTCTTGGCCGGCCTCGAACACGCCCGCCGCGGCGCCGTGCTGTTCATCGACGGCGACGGCCAGCACCCGCCCGGCATGATCGAGACGCTGGTCGGCCACTGGCTCGACGAGGATTGCGACGTCGTCTACACCGCAAAGGCAAGCCGCACCGGCGAGTCATTTCTGCGCCGCCTGTCGGTCTGGGGTTTCTACACGCTCATCAATTGGGGCGCGAAACCGAAAATTCCGGAAAACGCCGGCGACTTTCGTCTGTTGTCGCCGCGTGCGGCCAATGCGCTGCGGCAATTGCCGGAGCGCAACCGCTTCTTCAAAGGCCTGTCGAGCTGGATCGGCTTTCGCCAGATGCGGATCGACTATGAGCCTGCGCCGCGAGCCGACGGCGCAAGCACCTGGAATCTGCGCCGCCTGATCGGGCTGTCGATCGACGGCGTCACCGGCTTCTCGGTGGCGCCGCTGCGGCTTGCCACCGTGCTGGGTATGGTGCTGGCGGCGATCGCCTTCATGTACGGCCTCGAAATCATCTACGAGACCATGGTCTATGGCGCCAAAGTTCCCGGCTATCCGTCTTTGTTCGTCGGCGTCATGGTGCTCGGCGGCGTGCAGCTCATCATGATCGGCGTGGTCGGCGAATATATCGGCAAGATCCTTGAAGAGATCAAAGGCCGGCCGGTTTATTTCGTCGCCGAACACGACGTGAAGCTTGCCCAAAATGCGGAGCACGACGCGCAACCGGACGCGCCGCCCGCCGCATCCGGCGCGCGCACCGCGGCCGAATGAGCGAACCAGCACAGCGGCGCATCTGGCTCGTCGCCGATGACTACGGCATCTCGCCCGCGGTCAGCGCTGCGATCCGCGATCTCATCGCGCGCAACCGTCTCAGCGCCACCTCGGTCATGACATCGACCCCGAGCTTTTCGCAACGCGAAGCCACTGCCCTCCTCGACGTCGCCGGTTCACGCGCCGCGATCGGATTGCATGTGACGCTGACCGGGCCGTTCAAGCCGCTGACGCCGGGCTTTAAGCCAGTGCGTGACGGCGCATTTCTGCCGCTCTCGAGCATGGCGGGCCGAGCGCTGGCACGCCTGCACGACGCTTCGTTGTTCGAAGGCGAAATTCTGAGCCAATTCGCCGCGTTCCAAAAAGCCTTCGGCCGCGCGCCCGACTACGTCGACGGCCATCAGCACGTTCATGTGTTCCCGCAAATCCGCGAAGCGCTGTTGCGCGCCGTCAAGAAAGCAGCGCCGCAAGCCTGGGTCCGCCAATGCGGCCGGGCCGCGGCAGCGCGCAAAAGCTTCGCCGACCCGAAAGGATACATTCTCGACGCGCTGAGCCTGCGCTTTCGCCGCCTCGCCGACCACCAAGGCATCCGCACCAATGCGGCCTTTGCCGGCACCTACTCGTTTGCGCCAGGCGCAGTGTACGAAAAACTGTTTCCGGGATTTCTCGACGGCCTACCCGATGGCGGCGTCATCATGTGCCATCCGGGAAAAGTCGACGATGAACTCCGCCGGCTCGACCCGCTGACGACGCAACGGGAGTCCGAATATGCGTTTTTTCTGAGCCAGAGTTTTCCGCGCCTGGTCGGGGAGCGCGGGTTTGCACTCGCGTCGCTGTCGTAGCAAGGATTGAGCGTTAGCGAATCCGGGAATCCGCGCCGGCTTTCGCTTCGCGAAACCCAGGCTACATATTTAGATCACCACCACTTTGGTGCCGACCGGCACGCGGCCATAGAGATCTTCGACATCCTCGTTGCGCATGCGGATGCAGCCCGACGACACATTGGTGCCGATGGTCCAGGGCTCGTTCGAGCCATGGATGCGGTAGAGCGTCGAGCCGAGATACATCGCGCGCGCGCCGAGCGGATTGTCGACGCCG
>DASQRX010000015.1:0-10663 GCA_035642635.1 Xanthobacteraceae bacterium | reverse complement strand
GCTTTCCTTCACCTCGAGGCCTTCGAGCGCCTCGATCAGCTTCATGGTGTCGTCGCGGCTGTCGAACTTGCACTTCTCCATGGCGATCTTCATGGCGTTCAAGGCTTCGTAGTTCGACTGCACGTATTTGTCGGGCAGCGGACCCGACGGATCGATCTTCGCCAGCCGCGCTTTGCCTTCCTCGAAGAAGCGGTGCAGATAGGGCGTGTTGAGCACGCCGTCGAACACCGGAATGTAACGATTGATGGCGGTGAAACCCTCGAGCTTGTTGCCCACCGCAATCAGGTTGCTCGATTCCGAAATCGAGCCGTCGCCGGCGAATTTATATTTTTTGGTCAGGCCGAGATCGTAGGCCTGGTTGGCGATGGTGACGCCATCCTTGCCAAAGAAGATGCCGAACAGACCGTCGAAATCGCCTGAGATTTTCGACAGGAACGGCGTCATATCGGCGGTGCCGAGCGGAATGCCGGTGGTGCCGACGACTTCGCCGCCGTTCTTCTTGATCTCGGCCATATAGGCGTCGCGCGTCGACTGGCCCCAGGAATAGTCGGCATGGACGATGTGCCACTTCTTGCCCATTTTGGTCAGCGTCGGCGCAAAGGCGACGGCTTGCGCCGGCGCATAATCGTGCAGGCGGAAGGTGTAGCGATTGCACGCCGAGGTGGTCAGCGTGGTGTCGAGGCAGACGCTGATCATGTTGAGGATCTTGGCGTCTTGCCAGACCGGCATGCAGGCGAGGCAGATATTAGACAGGAAGCCGCCGACATGGACGTCGATCTCGTCGTCCTGCACCATCTTTGAGGTCTTTTGCCGGGCGACTGCCGGCGAGCTTTCATCGTCGACGATGTCGAGTTCGACCGGACGGCCGTTGATGCCGCCACTGGCATTGATGCGGTCGGCCGCCATTTGCAGGCCGACGATCGCGGTCCGCCCGCCCGCGGCGCCGGCGCCGGACAGCGGTTGTTCCGAACCGACCTTATAGGGCTTGGCGGCGCCGAAGGCTGAGCGCCACGGCGCCGGCAGGAGCATCATGGCGCTGATCGCGCCACCGCCCCAGCCGATAAGGCTGCGCCGCGTAACCTTGCCGCGGTACCACATATCCTGGGCCCACGGCGCGTCTTTCCACTTTTCAGCCATCGCAATTCTCCCTCTGAATTTCTCGCCTTTCCCGGCTGTCCCTTAGCGGGCTTCTTGCGCGTTGTTTTGTGCCATTAGCAAACGCGATCTTGATGGCAGTTTCAACCAGATTCGCATGGCGGTCCGAAGCCCGAGCTTTGCCGCTCCGTGTAAGATCGTCGCGGAGGGCGTATTTTCTCGCGATTGTTTGATGGTAAACTCGCCAAGCGTTTTTACCGTAAGCAAAAATTCATGCCAAGATTCATGCCAGGTTTCTTGCCAGTTTCTTGGCGAAATTTCGCGATAAATGCATGCAGGAGCCGGCAATGGCGATAGCGACACTCAAGCGGGACAATCCGCAAACGCCGCAAACCGGCCTCGCGGCGCGGCTGGCGAGCCGGCGCAACGGGCATTTAGGCGCTACGTCGGGCCTGGCGCCCGGCTTCGTTCAGGCCAATCTCGCGATCCTGCCGCAGCAATTGGCCCAGGATTTCCTCCATTTCTGTCAGCGTAATCCAAAGCCCTGTCCGCTGATTGGGGTTTCCGCGGCAGGCGATTGGCGCATCCCGGCGATCGCCGACGATCTCGATATCCGCACCGATCTGCCGCGCTACCGCGTGTGGCGGAACGGCGAACTCGTCGACGAGCCATGCGACATTATGAAATACTGGCGCGATGATCTCGTGACCTTCGCCATCGGCTGCTCGTTCTCGTTCGAACAAGCGCTGCTCGATGACGGCATTGAATTGCGGCATATGAGCTGCGACTGCACGGTGCCGATGTATCGCACTTCGGTTGCAACAAACCCGGCGGGTCCGTTCCACGGGCCGCTCGTGGTGTCGATGCGGCCGATGAAACCGGCCGACGCTATTCGCGCCGTTCAGATCACAACGCGTTTCCCGTCAGTGCATGGCGCGCCGGTGCATCTCGGCAAGCCGGAACTGATCGGCATCAAGGACCTCGGAAAGCCCGATTGGGGCGACGCGGTGCCGGTGCACGACGATGAGATTCCAGTATTCTGGGCCTGCGGCGTGACGCCGCAATCGGTGATTATGGCGGTGAAGCCGGAATTCTGCATCACGCATTATCCGGGCTCGATGCTGGTGACCGACCGCCGTAATAATGAATTCGCGATTATGTAAGGCTCCGAATCCCCACATGAATGATAAAGTCCCGGCCGTCGCTGCGGCCACTTTCGATCCGGCCGCGGCCGGCTGGGAACGGGTCAAAGCCCATAATTTCGGCGAGCTGGTCGGGCCGATCTGGCGCCGCGGCGATCCGCTGTTCGGCTTTGTCGCTGGCGAAAAACACGGCAATCATATCGGCATCGTGCATGGTGGCATGCTGGCGACATTCGCCGATCAGTCCATGGGCATGACGGCGCAACGGGCGACCGGCAACAAGCCGCACGCCACGATCGAGCTCAACATGCAATATATCGGCGCGGTCAAGAGCGGCGAATTCGTGGAGTCGCATTGCGAAATCGTGCGCATCACCCGTTCGATCATTTTCATGCGCAGCACGCTTATGGTCGGCGACCGCGTGGTCGCAATCTCGAGCGGCGTATGGAAGATTTTGGAGAAATAGCTTCGACCCAAGGACCGCAACTCAATTCGCGCCGCTCCGCCGGGCCTTGAACGCCTCGAATGCGGCCGATGCCCGCTCGAATTTGTCGTTGAAGAGCCACATCGCGTCGAGAATCTCGCGGAAAGTCGCGGACGTTCTGGCCCGCTCGGCATGGCCAAAAGCGAAGATGCTGTTGTTGCGCAAATATCCCATGACCGTCGGGTCGGAGATTCTATAGTTCGCGAAATCTGCAGAAGCGAGAGCGGACTTGGTCGGACTCGGAATGATCTGGATCAGCTCAAAGAGCTTCATCTGATCGATCGGATCCGGCAGCGTTTTCACGATCGCCGGTATTTGCCGGAAAATCTCCGCATGCGCGTTCATGAGACCGTCGCGCACGGCCGTCCAGTGATTGAAACGATGGTCTAATTTGCCGATCCGCGCCTCTTCCTTGGCGTCGCGCGCAGCGAGCGCCGGATCGAACGCCGCGATCGATGTCCTAATATCCGCCCATTTCCTTTGACCGTTTTGATCCTCGGGCGGGCCGGTTTGCAGACTACCCTTGTAGATGTTCGAGCGGGCATTGCCGATATTCTGATAGCCGTTGGTCTCGGCAAAGAAAATGCCGAGCCCGATGCGGCCCGCGGTCGCGACGCTTGCGGCATCGAGGCCCTTGGCGCGCGCAATAGCGGATGCCAGATCGGCGACGTCTTTGAACGGCGTATCCGAGCTTTGCGCATTGAACGGCGGCGCATCCATGATTTTGAAGAGGGTCATGTACTCGTCGAGGAGCGGCTCCTGGTCGGCGTCGAGATAGGCCGGCGGAATGCCGAATTTATTCGGCCTACCGATCTTTCCGGGAAGTGCATCGGTCAGATCCTTGTACGTGCTCATCATGGCGACGCGCGCCAGATAGAGCGCTTGTCCGGGCACATTCGGTAGCGGCTCGTGCGCATCGATCTGCGCGCGCCGCGTGCTCAAGACCGACTTGAAGCGATCAAGCGCATCGTTGTAGGCCGCAAGCGCGTCCGACCGCGGCTTTCCGATCGCGCTGGATTGAGCCTGCGCGACGCCGCAAACAACCGGCGCAAAGAGGAGCCCGAGCGCAAGAGCTGCCGCGGAGGCGGCGGTCAAATTCAAATCACACCCTATATTTCTGCAGCGTGCCGCCCTTCATCACCGAACCGGGCAGCGGATGGCCGACGATATCTTCGGCGAGCTTGGCGCATTCGATCAGCGCGTCGAGATCGATGCCGGTCGTGATGCCCATTTCGTTGCACATGAAGACGAGGTCTTCGGTGCAGATATTGCCCGCAGCACCGGCGTGACCGGCGAACGGACAGCCGCCCAGCCCCGCAACCGCGGCGTCGTATCGCCGCACGCCCATTTCGAGGCCGGCGAAAGCATTGGCCACCGCCATGCCGCGCGTGTCGTGCAGATGCAGCGCGAAATCGACATCGGGCCAGCGCTCGCGCAGTGTGCCGACGACCCGCTTGATGCTGAGCGGATTGGCCCACGCCATGGTGTCGGCGAGCGTAATGTATTTCAGGGTGACGCCGTGCTCCTTCGCCACGTCGAGGATCTGCTGCACCAGCGCAACGACGCGCGCTACCGGCACGTCGCCCTCGAAATTACAGCCGAACGCCGCCATGATGCTGCCGCGCTCGACCGGAACGCCCGCGGCTTTGTACATTTCGACGATGCGGTGCTGACCGGCGAGCTGCTCCGCCGCGGTGCGGTTCTGATTGCGCTTGGAGAATTTCTCGGAAGCGACGAGCGTGATCGAGCCGGCGAGCGCCAGCCGGTCGTGCGCGAGCGCGCGCTCAAAACCTCTTTCGTTGAGCCACAGCGCCGTATAGGCGACGCCGGGCTTGATCGCGATGCCTTCGACGACGACGTCGGCGTCGGCCATGCCGGGCACCGCCTTCGGGTTGACGAAGGAGACGATCTGCATGTGGTCGATGCCGGTCTCTGACAACGCGTCGATCAATTCGATCTTGCGCCCGGTCCGAATCGGACCCTTCTCGATCTGAAAGCCTTCGCGCGGCCCTTCTTCGCTGATGCGCACGGCCGACGGTAGATCGCTCATCGTATTTGTCCTTGGTCGTCTCGTCCTTAATTATTTCGCGCCTGGCGCCGCTATCACTTTGTTCATAGTCAGCGCCTCGATCTCGCTTGGCGCAAGGCCGAGTTCGGCGAGGATTTCGGCGGAATGTTCGCCGATGGCCGGCGGCTGCCGGCGCAGTGCCAGATCGTGATTGCCGATCTCCATCGGCATCCGTGGAATTTTCGCCCGCACGCCGTTGCGCAAATCGACTTCGAGCATGCGGTCCCCGGCATTGAGCTGCGGATCGTCGAACAAATCGCCGGGTTTGGCGACCGGTGAGAACGGAATGGCGATGCGATCGAATATTTCGGTGAGTTCCGCGCGCTGATGCTGCGCGACGATCGCGGCGACGATGGGAAGGAGCGCGGGCCGCGCCCGCACGCGATCTTCATTGGTCCGATAGGCGGGGTCATGCAGCAGATCGGGCCGCGAAAAATGCTCGCAGAAGCGGCGCCAGTGCCGGTCGCTGGTGATGCCGACAAAAATCTGCTCGCCGTCTGCGGTAGCGAACGGCTCGTAGATGCCCCAGGCGCCTTCGCGCGCCGGCATCGGCGGCGGCGCGCGGCCGGTCACCGCCTGCGCCGCCATGTGCTGCATCATCAGAAAGCTCGTCGCTTCGAACAAGGCGGTCTTGACCAATTGGCCGCGGCCGGTGCTTTCGCGCTCGCGCAACGCCGCCTGGATCGCGATCACCGCGAACATGCCGCCCATGATGTCGACCACCGACGAGCCGGCGCGCAGCGGCTGCCCGGGCGGGCCGGTCATATAGGCCATCCCGGACATGAATTGCACGACTTCATCAAGCGCCGGGCGATGCTCGTAGGGCCCGCTCAAGAAACCTTTCAGCGCGCAGTAGATCAGCCGCGGATTTTTTTGCGCGAGCTCGCCGTAGCCGCAGCCGAGCCGGTCCATCGTGCCCGGCGCGTAATTTTCCAAGACCACGTCGGCGGTCGCCGCAAGGCGATGCATCAGCGTGCGGCCTTCGTCCGATTTGAGGTTGGCGGCAAAGCTGCGCTTGTTGCGGTTGAAGGCCGGAAAGAAGCCGGCGGCAAAACCGGACAGGCGGCGCGTCGCGTCGCCTTCCGCCGGCTCGATCTTGATCACGTCGGCGCCGAGATCGGCAAGGATCAGGCCCGCGGTCGGGCCCATGATGGTGTGGCAGAATTCGAGCACGCGAATGCCGGCAAGGGGGAGGGAGGCGGCAGCGGATTTGTCGCGATCGTTCATTCCGCGCTCATCCGGTTTTCACGTCTGTGTTGTGCTCTTTCGCACATAGATGCCGTCGTCCTTGTTATAGAGGTAGAGAGTCACCTGCTGTTTGAAGCTCATTGCCCACTCGACCGCTTCGGCCAAGGAGATATGTTCGCGTTGATCGTAGACAGGACCATCGTCATTGGCGGGTTGCTCAACCTGATCGGAGTCATTGACCAAATTATCATGCCAGGCCGCTTCAACAATGGCGTTTACCGTCTCGAAACGGTGGTGACGTTTGCGGCGGTCAACGATATTCGTTATGGGCATCCTGATCGCTCTCCAGTGTCTCCTGACTGGCTGACCACGTTCGGGAAAGGAACGTAACTTTTCATCAGTTCGTTCCCGCGAAAGCGGGAATCCAGGAAGTAGCCCCAGTACCCAAGCTGAGTCCCCGCTTACACGGGGACGAGTGGCAAATGCTAAGCGCCCTTCGCCCGCGCCTCATGGATGGCGCGCCAAAGCACTTCCGGCGTTGCCGGCATGGCGACGTGCTTGATGCCGAGCACCGAGAGCGCATCGACCAGCGCGTTCGCCACCGCCGGCATGGCGCCGACGCAGCCGGCTTCGCCCGCGCCCTTGACGCCGAGCGGGTTGGTCTTGGTCGGGACCGGATTGCTGTCGACGTGGAACGCGGTGAGGTCGCTCGCGCGCGGCATGGCATAGTCCATGAACGAGCCGGTCAGGATCTGGCCCTCGGCGTCGAACTTGATGTCTTCCATCAGGATCTGGCCGACGCCCATGGCGATGCCGCCGTCGACCTGGCCGTGCAGCAACAGCGGATTGATCACGGTGCCGACATCGTCGACGACATGGTAGCCGACGATCTCGACGGTGCCGGTCTCTTCATCGATTTCAAGCTCGCAGACGTGGACGCCGTTCGGATAGGCCGCGACCTTGCCGCTATAGATCGCCTTCTCGATCAGGCCGGGCTCCATGCCGTCGGGAAGATTTTTCGGCTCGAGCGATGCCTTGGCGACTTCTTTGATGGTCAGGGTCTGGTTGGTCTTTGGGCTCGAGAACAGGCCTTCGTGAAAATTGATATCGCCAGGCTCGACTTTGAGCATTTTGGCCGCGATGGCCTTGCCTTTAGCCTCGACCTTCGCGGCAGCCAAAGTGAAAGCCGAGCCCGAGAACGCCGCCGAGCGCGAGCCGCCGGTGCCTTCGGCGAAGAACACCTGGTCGGTGTCGCCCTGGATGTAAGTGACTTCCTTCGGGTTAAGCCCGAGCCGGTCGCACACCACCTGCTTGAACGCCGTCTCGTGGCCCTGGCCCTGATTGATGCTGCCGGAGAAGATCGACACCGAGCCGGTGCGGTCGAACCTGATCTCGGCGCCTTCAAGGCCGGCCGCCGCCGAGCGTTCGATGGTGTTGGAGAAACCGAAGCCGCGCAGCTTGCCGTCTTTGCGCGCTTTCGCACGCCGCGCCTCGAAGCCTTTCTTGTCGGCGGCTTGCAGCGCGAGATCGAGATTCTTTTGAAACTCGCCGCAATCGTAAGTGAAGGTGACGCTGGTCTTAAACGGCATAGCGCTTGCCGGAATGGTGTTGCGTTTGCGCAGCTCCGCCGGATCCATGCCGATCTGGTCGGCGGCGAGATCGACCATGCGCTCGATGACATAGCCGGCTTCCGGCCGGCCGTTACCGCGATAGGGCCGCACCGGTTGGGTGTGCGTATAGACCGCGGTGACATCTATATGTGACGCGGGCGTGCGATAGACGCCGGCCAGCGTGCCGAGATTGCCGGTGAAGGCCGGCATACCGGTCTGCATATAGGCGCCGATCGCGGCGATGATTTTTGCCCGGAAGCCTAAGAAATTGCCGTCCTTGTCGAGCGCGAGCTCGGCGGTCGTGACATTGTCGCGCGCCTGCGCGTCGCAAAGGAAACTCTCCGAGCGCGTCGCCACCCATTTCACCGGGCGCCCGGTGAGCTTGGCCGCGCACAGCGCCAGCGCAACCTCGTTATAGACCGCAGACTTCATGCCGAAGCTGCCGCCGATGTCGCCACAGACGACGCGGATCTTGCTGTCGGGCACTTTCAGCACATATTGCGACAGTTCGGTCTGGAACACATTGGTGCGCTGCAGGGTCGTGTAGATCGTGTAGCGGCCGTCGACCGGCTCGAACATGCCGATGCAGCCGCGCGGCTCCATCGCGGCTGCGGTGACGCGATTGATGACGAAATCATGTTTGACCACGTGCGCGGCGCGCGCGAAGGCCGCGTCGGTCGCCTCTTTGTTGCCTTCGATCTGGACGAAGCCGATATTTTTTTCGCAATCGTCCCACACCAGCGGCGCGCCGGGCTTCACTGCGTCGCCGGTCGAGACGATCGCCGGCAGCGGCTCGTAGTCGACCTCGATCAGTTCGGACGCATCGATCGCCTGATAAAGCGTCTCGGCGACGACGAAGGTGACATAGTCGCCGATCATCCGCACCCGGTCCTCGACCAAAGCCGGATAGCGCGGCTTGTAGCCGGGCACGTCGCCGCGGCGCTTGAGGCCGCCAGGCACCGGCAGGTCGCCAAAGCCCGCCGCCTTGTAATCGGCGCCGGTCAGGACCGCGAGCACGCCGGGCGCGGCTTTGGCTTTCGAGGTGTCGATCGAACGGATGCGCGCATGCGCATGCGGCGAACGCAGCACGGAACCAAACGCCATGCCGGGAAATACCATGTCGGCGACATAGCGGCCGTGGCCTTGGATCAGGCGGGGGTCCTCGAAGCGGGGAACGGGTTGGCCGATTGCAAATTCACCCATCGCATGTCCTCGCCTTCGGTTTCCGCCGCGGGTCCATCGATCCGCGGTCGGGCGGTGGCACCTGTCATAAACATGCCCGGCGCCTGTACATAAAGACGGCCGGGCATCCTTCGTCGCGTCCGGTCTTACATCGGGTGGGCAGGACCTTCAATGCGGTCCTTCAATCGGTCGGCGTCTCATGACCCCTTCAAACCAGCCCGCCGCAGCGCTACTTTAGAGTCGCGGCAACAGGAACGGCGATGCCATGAACAGCCCGATGCCCGGCGCCTCCCAGACCGAGACCTTCGAATCCGCCTTGAAGGCGCGCGCCGACGCCATGGCTGACGCCTGCACCCGCTGCGGCAAATGCGTGGAAGTCTGCCCGGCGACGGAAGCCGCCGGCCTGACGCCCGCCGAGCGCGAAAACCCAGTCGAGGTCATCTCCGGCATCATCGATATTATCCGGAGCGGTGAGGGCAACGACGCCGCGCGCAAATGGGCGAGTGGTTGTCTGCTCTCCGGCGAATGCATCAAGGCCTGCGACTACGGCGTCAATCCGCGCTTCCTGCTCTACATGGCGCGGATCGCCATGTCGCACGGTAAGAAAGATGCCGCCACCGAGCGCCGCACCGGATTCGATGCCTTCCGGTTGGTCGGGCGCGACGTGGCGCACATCTCGCAAATTCAGCTTGATGATACGCTGTTGGCGCGGCTCGGCCAGGGCGCCACGGGCAAAGTGGCCCGCGCTGCCGATACCAAGCCGGACTTTGTCTTCTACACCGGCTGCAATGTGCTCAAGACGCCGCATATCGCGCTGCTCGCGCTCGACATCATGGACGCGCTCGACATTTCTTACGACGTGATGGGCGGCCCGTCGCATTGCTGCGGCATCGTGCAGATGCGCATGGGCGACGTCGCTACTTCTGCCCGCGTCGGCGAGAACACCATCGACAAATTATCGCAGAGCAAATCCGGGCAGGTGGTGTCGTGGTGTCCGTCGTGTCAGGTGCAACTCACCGAGACGACGCTGCCGACCGTCGAGAAGTTACGCGGGGCAAAACCGTTCGAGATGACGCCGTTCACGTTGTTCCTGCACAAGCAGCTCGACCGGCTGCGACCGATGCTGCGGGAACCTGTGCCGATGCGGATCGCGCTGCACCGGCATCCGGGCGTGCGCGGCGTGGTCGAGGCCGCCGAAGACATTTTGTGGGCGGTGCCCGGCATCGAGATCGTCGATCTCGATCAGCCGGCGGTCGGCCTCCAAAGCAACAACTTGCGCGTCTTGCCGGAGTTTCGCCGCGAGCTGCAGCTGAAGGAATTGGCGGCAGCCGAAGCCGCCGGCGTCGACGCGCTTGTCGCGGTCTATCATTCCGATCACCGCGAGCTCTGCGCCCACGAGCGCGACTGGCCGTTCCGCATCATGAACATGTACGAGATTGTCGGCGCCAGCATGGGCATCCATTACGACGATCACTTCAAGCGGCTGAAGATGATGCAGGACGCCGACGTGATCCTCGCCGATTGCCAGGAGCTGATGCAAAAGCACGGCCTCGACGCCGCAACGACGCGGCTCGCGATCCAGGCGATGCTCGATGAACAGCCGGCGCCGCTAAGGGGTAGCGCGTAACGCAGATAAGTGATGTGGCACCCCGGTCAGCATTCGAGCGTTTCCGGTTCAGCTTCTTCGAGGACCCGACTCCCCGCGCAACGGGCCCGACACAATGGCGCTCGCCCAACTCGAGGGCGAGGAGCGCGTCCGCGCGGAGGACATGCTCATCAAGTATCTGCCCGACACCCGCGGGGTCATTAGATTGGGCGTGCTGCGCTCGCGCCGGGCCTTGCCCTTGCTGCTGCGGCTGTTCGAGGCCGAGCAGGGGCCGCGGGAGGCCGACCG
>DASQRX010000014.1:0-41986 GCA_035642635.1 Xanthobacteraceae bacterium | reverse complement strand
GACGTCGGATACAAGACGGACGAAGGAGAGTTCTACCAAGTCGATCGGAGCTACGACGTAATCACCACGCCCAATGGAACGTTGTATTCGCTTGCGACCGAAGAGCTCCTGCTGAAGATTCCGGGCATTCACGACGCCGTCGTCATCGGCGCAAATCGGTTTCCGTTAAATATTCAATCGACAGTGGCGATCATCGTGCCCGAGCGTGGCCAGACAATCGATCCGAGTGTCGTCCTCGATAAGTTCCGTGAGGTCGAGCAGTTCAGTCGCGATGACTTACCGCCGTTCACGCTGTGCGTGGCCGTCGTCGAGGACAGCAGCAAGGTCCCTGTCGGCTGTACCGGCAAGGTGCTCAAACGAGCATTGCGCGACTCGTTCTGGGGCACCTATCGCGCATACACATCGGGAGACCGAAACACGTTCCTGGATGTCGCTTGGAACGCTCTGCCATGATCGAGCAGAACATCATTGCTCTGGTCGTGGCAATGCTTGGCGAAGATCATGAGCGGACCGACAAAGGCAGCATTTAGGAAGTGGCGTCGTCTTGCCCTTGTCTTACCGCTTACGAAATGTCTAAAGAGTACACAACAGCGGTACACAAGCGGCATGAGCCTTTAAAAAAATAGCAGTAAATTCAATGGTCAATAGTTTAAACGACAAATCCTATCACTCCGACCAATTCTTCTCCACACAAGTCAAATCTCGTCCCGGGCGTTTCGCGCCGTTCATTCCGCATCATATCGGCGCGCGCTATTGGCTGCACACCGCGCTGATCGCGCTCATCGTGCTGTTGGCCTATGACCTCACCGAACTCAGCACGCAGGGACTGAACGCCGCCGGCATGGCCGATCTCCTGATCGAACGGATGAAGGACATTCTCCTTGGCTGCGCCATGGCGCTCGTTGGCACCGTGGCGGCATTTCCGCGCGATCCGGCCATCGCGGGCAGCGACGTGCCGCCCGATACGCCAAAGGAATAGGCATTCAGGGTTTGCGCGCGATTTTGTCGCGGATGGCATTCGCTGGCGGATTGTGCGATGCTTTTTGCTAATATGGAAGCGTTGCGGGACCTTGGGGAAGGCTCCGCCAAAAAACACTCCGGCGCAAATAGCCGGCAGAGTAATGGCGCGACCGTCACCAACGGGCGCACAGGGAGGAACGCATGAAACGGCTTTGCCTATTGGCCGCCGCCGCGATGTTGTTCGCCGCGCCGGCATTTGCACAAGGCGACACCATCACCATTGGGATGACGACGTCGCTGACCGGGCCTTTGAATGTCGATTCACTGGGTCTGCAGCGCGGCGCCGAGATGTGGCGCGACGAGGTCAATGCCGCTGGCGGCATCAAGGCCGGCGGCAAGTCCTACAAGGTGAAATTCGTCAGCTACGACGACCAGTCCGTCGGCGGGCGCGTGCAGCAGCTCTATACGCGGCTCATCGTTCAGGACAACGCGCAGTTTTTGTTCAGCCCTTACTCCTCCGGACTCACGGCGCCAGCCGCCATTATCTCCGAGCAGTACAGCAAGATCATGCTGGTCGCCGGCGGCGCTGAAAAGAAGCCTTTCATGCTCGGCAACAAGTACTTGTTCATGGTGATTACGCAGGCAGACTATTATTTGTCCGGCGCGGTCCAGGCGCTGGCGCAAAAGGAACCGCACGCCAAGATCGCGATGGTCTATTCCGATGATCCGTTCTCGAAGACGGTCCTGGCGGCGGCCAACGAGCAGGCCCAGAAAGCCGGTCTCGAAGTGGTGATGGATGAATCCTACGCGCCTTCAACCACCGACTTCGGCCCGATCGTCAATAAGATCATCTCGTCAAACGCCGATGCATTCCTGGGCGGCGGCCATTATTCCGATGGCGCCACGCTGGCGCGGCAGATGTACGACCAAAAAGCGAGCTTAAAGTGGGTCTCAATCCTGGTGGCGCCGGGCGACGATAAGTTCGGCGAACTCGGCCCGGCAGCTTTGGGCGTTACGGTGCCGTCGCAATGGGAGGTCCAAGTTTCCTACAAGCCCGATTTTGGGCCGACGACGCCGGAATTCGCCAAGGCTTTCCAAGCCAAATACAATGCCAAGGCGGACTATCATGCCGCTTCCGGCTATACTCAGGGCGTGATCCTGCAGCATGCCATCGAGCAGGCCCAATCCATCGATCCCGAAAAGGTGACGGCGGCGCTCAACGCGACCGATGTCACGACCTTCTTCGGGCACGTCAAGTTCGCCACCGACGCCGGCCATCACGGCTTGCAGGAGGCGCACCAGATGGTGCTGGCGCAATGGCAGCAGATGGCAGACGGCAAGCTTGGCCGCCAGGTGGTCTGGCCGGATGCGGCCAAGTCCGCCGATCTAATCCATCCAATTCCCCCCGCCACCCACTGAGCATGATTTCAGGACCGGCGCTGCGCCGCCGGTCCTGAATCATTCACCGCAACATGCTCGGCATTCTCGCTTCGCTGATCGACGGCGTGCTGGTGGGGCTGGTCTACGGCCTCGCCGCAATGGGCCTGACGCTGATCTGGGGCGTCATGGACGTCATCAACCTGACCCATGGCACCATGATCGTCGCCGGCATGTTCGCGCTTTACCTGTTGACGACGGCGCTCGGCGTTCCGCCTTATCTGGCTTTGCCGCCGGTGCTGATCGGCGGCTTTGTCGTCGGCGTCGCGCTCTATTGGCTCGCCGTGCACCGCATGATCGGCCGGCCGCCGCTGATGAGCCTGTTGTCGACCTTTGCGGTCAATCTGGTTTTGATCGGTATCGGCACCGGCGTCTGGGGCACAGCGTTGTTCAATGTCGCGGTGTCGCTGCCCGGCATCAGCATCGGCCGCTATACGTTTCCGGGCGCGCATATCCTTGCCGCGGTGCTGGCGGCGGTGATCGCTTCTTTGCTCTACCTGTTTCTGCACAAGACGCGGCTCGGCAGAGCGCTGCGCGCGGTCGCCAACAATCGCGAGGCCGCGGAACTGGTCGGCATTCCGACGACACGACTCCTCGCCATCGCTGTCGGCTGCGGCGTTGCGCTCGCTGGCGTCTCGGGCGTGCTCATCGCCACGCTGTTTCCGTTCACCGTGCTGTCCGGCGACGGCTATCAGCTCAAGGGTTTCATCGTCACCGTGCTCGGCGGCTTCGGCAATCCGGTCGGCGCGCTGATGGGCGGCATCGCGCTTGGCCTGCTCGAGGGCGCGGTCACGCCGTTTGTGCCGGTGAGCTGGACGCTGGTCATCGAATTCGTGCTGTTCGTCCTGGTGCTGATCGCATTTCCCAACGGCATATTCGCGCGGCGCGGGGCTTTGTAATGCTGTTGCGCCGTCCGTTCTTTTGGATCATCGCACTGGTCATCGCCGTCTTCACGCTGGCGCCGGTCATCGGCAACGACGTGGCGCTGCGCGAGTCTCTCGTGCTTGCCACCATCTACATCACGCTCGCCAGCAGTCTCAATCTGATGCTCGGCTATACTGGCTACATCAATTTCGGCAGCATCGTCTTCTTCGGCCTCGGCGGCTATATCTGCGTCTGGCTGGTCAATTCCCATGACTGGCCGCTGGCTTTGAGCTTGCTCGCTGCCGGCTTGGGCGTCAGCGTGCTGTCGTTCATCTTCGGCTTCGGCATTTTGCGCCTGCGCGGCCCGTTCTTCGCGCTGTCGACCATCGGCATCGTCGAAGGGGTGCAGGCCTTCACCGAGAATTTCACGCCGTGGGGCGGCTCGGCCGGCATCTATATCTCGCCACAGGTGTTCCAACCGCTCGGCGGCGCCGGTCGCGCGCTGTGGGTGATCTACTTTCTCCTGGTCGCCACCATGGGGCTGTCGCTTTATCTGAGCTACGCCATCAAGACCTCGAAATTCGGTCTGGGACTGCTTGCCATCGGCCAGAACGAGGACGCCGCCGCGATCCTCGGCGTGCCGACGCAGCGCTACAAAGCCCTCATCTATAGTGCCTCGGCCTTCCTGCCCGCCATCGCCGGCGGGCTTTATTTCTTCAAGAGCGCCTTCATCCAGCCGTCCGACGCTTTCGACCTGACCTTATCCACGGAAGCAATCGTTATCTGCATGCTGGGCGGGCAGGGCACCGTCACCGGCGTCGCGCTTGGCGCCTATTTGTACGAAGAGCTGCGCGGCTATCTGTTGACGTCGGAGACGTTCTCGCATTTTCAGCTCGTCGTCTCGGGCCTGCTGCTCCTTCTCATCGTGCTGTTCTTTCCGTCAGGCCTGATGGGTTTTGTCTATAGTCGGTTCCCGCGCCTGCAGCGGGTGCTCGAATGAGCGCGCTTCTCGTCCTCGACAAAGT
Organism: Xanthobacteraceae bacterium; assembly: GCA_035642635.1. GTDB lineage: Bacteria > Pseudomonadota > Alphaproteobacteria > Rhizobiales > Xanthobacteraceae > BOG-931. The sequence goes on along the minus strand of DASQRX010000014.1, from coordinate 37,700 downwards.
CGGCCGCCGCTTCGGCGGGCTGCAAGCCGTGCACGAGCTTAGCTTCGAGATGCGCAATGGCGAGATATTGGGCCTCATCGGACCGAACGGCGCCGGCAAGTCGACGCTGTTCAATCTGATCAACGGCGTTTACGCGCCGAACACCGGGCGCATCGTCTTCAACGGCGCTGACATTACCGGCGAAAAGCCCTATGAGGTTGCCCGTCGCGGACTTGCCCGCACCCATCAGATCGTGCAGCCGCTCACCAATATGACGGTGCTGGAGAATTGCACCGTCGGCGCCTGTTTTGGGCGCGAGAATATGCCGCTCGCTCGCGCGCGCGAGGCGGCGCGCGAAGCGATCGCCGTCACCGGCCTCGCGGACCGCGCGGCGACGCTGGCGATCCATCTCACCATCGCCGGCAAGAAACGGCTCGAACTGGCGCGCGCGCTCGCGGCGCAGCCGATGCTGCTCCTCCTCGACGAAGTGCTAGCCGGGCTCAACCCGACCGAAGTCGAGCATATGATCGGCGTCATTCGCCGCATCCGCGACTGCGGCATCAGCATTCTCATTATCGAACATCTGATGCAGGCGATCATGAGCCTGTCGGACCGCATCGTCGTGCTCAATTACGGCGAGAAGCTCGCCGAAGGCCTGCCGGCCGAGGTCGCGCAAAATCCGCAAGTCATCGAAGCCTATCTGGGCGATCCGAAACTCGCCGCGGCATTGCAAGGCGGCAGCTCAAGCGAAGCGGCGCAATCTCATGTCTGATGTGCTGCTTAACGTCGAAGCACTCGAAGCCGGCTACGGCGAAGTACAGGTGCTGTGGGGCCTGTCGCTGAAAGCGCAGCGCGGCAAGCTCACCGCGATCGTCGGCGCCAACGGCGCCGGCAAGACGACGGCGTTGCGCGCCATCGCCGGCACCATCGCGCCGTGGCGCGGTCGCGTCGCGCTCGCCGATCAAGACGTGACGCATCTGCCGACCCATCAGAAATCCGCGCGTGGGCTGGCGCTGGTGCCCGAGGGTCGGCAATTGTTCACGGCGATGAGCGTCGCCGAAAATCTCGAGCTCGGCGCCTTCACCAAGCGCACGGCGCGCTCTTATGCCGATCGGCTCGATCAGGTCTTCACGCTATTCCCGCGGCTCGCCGAGCGACGAACGCAGCGCGCCGGCACACTGTCCGGCGGCGAGCAGCAGATGGTGGCGATTGCGCGCGGACTGATGTCCGATCCCGACATTCTCATCATCGACGAATTGTCGCTCGGGCTCGCGCCCGTCGTCGTCTATCAGCTGTTGACGACATTGAAGCAGCTCAAGGAAGCGGGCCTCACTATTCTCTTGGTCGAGCAGAATGTGCATCTCGCTTTGGCGCTGAGCGATTACGCTTATGTGGTCGCCGAGGGAAAGATTTTTACCGAAGGCCCGCCGACGCAGCTTGCGGCGATGCCGGAGATCCGGCGGGCTTATTTGGGCTTGTGACGCCACGAATTTTCAAGTGCTCGATTATTCACCCCGCCTGAACAGACTGTTTCCGATCCGCTCAATAGTCGAATGCCGGGCACGGACACACCTCAACAACAGCGACCCAGCAGCGTTGCGGTCCGCCAGTTAGGGAGATGTACTAATGAAAAAGCTTTTTACCGCTAAAAACTATCTTTCCGTCGCGCTCGTTGTGGCAGCGTTTGCCGGCGTTGGCTCGGGGTCCGCGTTCGCTCAGTCACTCAGCCACGATGGCAGTCTGATGCCGCACTATTTTGACAGTTCGGGCGAGCTGAAATGGGGATCATGGGCCAATCAAGAAGCTGCTGCTCCGCCGGTTCATCATCAAGCTCTGCGGCAGACGCGCCGGCTTATCCAGAATGCGGGTCGATCTGCACATACCCGGGTTCAGTAATCACAACGTCGATCGAGGGCGCGGCCTTTCGGCCGCGCCCCCGCGCGCATGAGATTTTCTAACTAGGAGCCTGTCCGTCAGACCGGATAGCCGATCGCCTTGCCGGCATAACTGTCGAATGCCGACAGCAAACGGCCGCGCCAAGCCCAGACCGGATCGTCTTCCAACAACAGCCGAAACGGGCTGACGCATCGCGCCCACTGGAAACAGCCGAACACCGCATAGTCGGCGTAAGCCGGCGTCGCGCCGCCGAGATAAGGGTGCGCCCCGAGCACGGCGCGCAGCGGTTGCAAAAGTTTCCGCCATGCCAGGACGTCCGCGTCGCGATTGGCGCCGACGGTCTCCAATGTCGTGCCGAAGCGCTTTTCCCGCGTCTCGCGGAAATAGGTGCGGTCCTTGTCGTCGAGAAGGCCAAAGATGTCGGATACGATCAGCGGCGCCAGCGCCCCGTTCAAACCATCCGCCCAGGCATTGATGAACTTCGTGACGGCGCGGCCGCCTTCGCCGCGAAACAGCGAGGGGCGATCCGCGTAGGTGTCTTCGAGATAATTGGCAATCGCCCATGAATCGGAAACCACATGGTCGCCATCGACCAGCACCGGCACGCTGCCTTGCTTGGAGAAGGCGATTACCCCCTTGTCGGTGAACCGCCACGGTATCGTTTCGAACGGCAGCCCCTTGTGCAGGAGCGCGAACTTGGTGCGCCAGCAATAAGGGCTGAAGCGGCGTTCCGGCTCGGCGCCGGCGAGGTCGTAGAGTTTAAGCGCCATGTTCGAATTCCTGTTGAGGCGGTTCCTCGTGCGAGCTCAATCCAAAAGCGCAAGCGCGGGCCGCGCGACGCCTTCGAGCAACGCGCGCTCCGGGTTCGAGCGGGCCAAGACCCGAACGCCGAGCAAGACGCCGAGCAGCAGGCGCGCGAGATCCTTCGCGACGCGCTCCCGGGGCACGGTTCCATCGGCTTGCGCGGCTTTGATCGAACGGTAGAAGAACGCCTCGATCTCGCCAAGGCGGTCGGCAATGAGCGCGCCGAGCTTCTTGTCGTGCGGCGCCACTTCAAGCGCCGAATTGATCAGAAAGCAGCCGCGCCGCTCGCGATCGTTGACGCTGCGCTCGATGACTTCCTGGATGAAGCGGCGAATGGCTTGTTTCGGCGGCAGCGACGATTCAAGCCGGCCGATCCGCGCCCGCGTCGATTCATCGAGATAGCGCTCGAGCGCCTGTACGAACAGCGCATGCTTGTCGCCATAGGCGTTATAGAGGCTCGGTCCGGAAATCCCCATCCTGTCGGTGAGATCGCGCACCGACGTCGCCGCGTAACCGCGCTGCCAGAAACATTCGATCGCCGCCTGCAAGGCAGTTCCTTCGTCAAACTCTCTCGGCCGCGCCATTTTGCCGTCCCACCGTAGTCTCTCAGTCGCGATTGACATTATGTATCACACGATACAAAATGTATAGGATCGCGGCGATTATGACAACAGCGATAGTGGAAACACCGACATGGGCGTTCTGATCGACGGCAAATGGACTGATGCCGAACTGCCGCAGGAAACCAGCCTTGCGGGTCAGTTCAAGCGCGCCGACAGCATATTCCGCGACCGCATCACCGCCGACGGCTCATCGAGATTCAAGGCCGAACCCGGCCGCTATCATCTCTATGTGGCGCATGGCTGCCCGTGGGCGCACCGCACGCTGATCTATCGTGCGATCAAAAAGCTCGATGGACTCATCTCGGTTGCCTATTCGATTCCCGGCCTCAAGCAGAACGGATGGACCTTCGAGGACGATCCGCGTTACCCGGATTGCATCCCCGACAAGGTCAACGGCTTCCATTATCTTTACGAAGCCTATGTGGCGAGCAACCCGACCTATACTGGCAAGGTGACGGTGCCGACGCTGTGGGACAAGAAGGAAAAGCGCATCGTCAACAACGAGTCATCCGAGATCATCCGGATGCTCAATACCGAGTTCAACGCCATCACCGGCGATCGCAGCGATTTCTATCCGCAGCATTTGCGCGCCGAGATCGACGCCGTCAACGAGCGCATCTATCACAACGTCAATAACGGCGTGTACCGCGCGGGCTTTGCCAAGTCGCAAGCCGCCTATGACGAAGCCTATGACGGACTGTTCGCAACGCTCGACTGGCTGGAACAGCGGCTGGCACGGCAGCGCTATCTGGTCGGCAAACAGATCACGGAAGCCGACTGGCGGTTGTTGCCGACTTTGGTGCGCTTCGACGTCGCTTATTTTTCGCTGTTCAAGTGCAACCGGCAGCGCATCGCCGATTATCCGAACCTGTCGAACTATATGCGCGAACTCTATCAGGTGCCGGGCGTCGCCTCAACCGTCACTCCGCGCTACTACGTCATCAATTATTATTCGATCCAGAAGGTGAACCCGACCATGATCATCCCGAAAGGGACGCCGGTCGATCTCGGCCAGCCGCACGACCGCGCGAGGCTTGCTGCATAAACAACTTGCTGCATAAACAAACAAAATACCGGAGGACAAAGGTGCTGGAGCTTTATCACAACATCAATTCGGTCTGCGCCCAGAAGGTGCGCATCGCGCTTGAAGAAAAAGGCCAGAAGGCCAAGGACCAAGTGCTCACGCTGCAGGGCGACCAGAACGATCCGGCCTACATGAAACTCAATCCGAACGGCGTCGTGCCGACGCTGGTGCACGACGGCAATGTGATCACGGAATCCTCGCTAATCCTGTATTATATCGACGAGGCGTTCCCCGATCCGCCGCTGATGCCGAAGACGCCCGTCGCGCGCCACCGCGTCCGCCTCTACAACAAGCTGATCGACGAATACATGCACAATGCGTGCACGATCATGACGTTCGCCACGGCGTTCCGGCCGCGTTTCCTGAAAATGCCGCGCGAAGCATGGCTCGCCGAGATTAACAAGGCGCCGCTCAAGCGGCGCGCCGAATACAAGCGCAGCGTCATCGAGCACGGCCTTGATTCGGAATTCGTGATCGATGCGCTCGGCCAGCACCAGAAAATGATTTCATGGATGACCGACGACCTCAGGCGCGGCCCCTATCTTGCCGGCGATATTTTCACCAACGCCGACTGCGCCGTGATCCCCTACATCCTGCGGCTTGAGCTCCTCAAGCTCGGCGCGATGTGGCGGGGGCATCCCGCGATCGTCGACTGGTGGGCGCGGGTGCGGGAGCGGCCTTCGGTCAAAAGCGCGATCTTCGATCGCATGGCCGACTCTGACTGGGCGCCGTTTAAGAATCTCACGCAGGATCCCTGGCCGAAAGTGCAGGAGCTGCTGCAAGCGGCCTGACCGGTATCGTCGCCAAAACAGATCGCACAGGAGTCTGAAAATGTCGTTGAAGGAAGATCTCGCCGAATACCGTGCCGGCTGGTACTTGCGCGTTCCCGCCGAGCGCCAAGCGATCATGCAGCGTCACATCGAGGAACTGCGCAACGGCGCTATCGCCCGCACCATGCTGAAAGCGGGCGACCGTGCGCCGGCAATCGTGTTGACCAATGCCAAAGGCGCGACCGTCGATGTCGGCACGCTGCTTAAGAAAGGCCCGGTCATCGTCAGCTTTTACCGCGGCGGCTGGTGCCCGTACTGCAACCTCGAACTGCGGGCGTATCAGGCCCTGCTTCCCGAGTTCACCGCCGCGGGGGCTTCGCTTGTGGCCATCAGCCCAGAGAAACCCGACGACTCGTTGTCGACCGCGGAGAAGAATGCGCTCACTTTCGAAGTGCTCAGCGATGTCGGCCAAAAGGTCGGCCGAGCCTTCGGCCTGGTCTACGACTTCACCGAAGAGCTCAAGAGCGCTTATCAGGGGTTCAATCTAGATATCCCGGCCAAAAATGGCACGCCAGGCGAATGGGCGCTCCCGGTGTCGGCGACCTATGCGATCGATCGCGATGGCACGATCATCTACGCCAACACGGATGTGGACTATCGCGACCGTGCCGATCCCCGCGATGTTCTCAATGCGCTGACGAAAAAGGCCGCCGCTGCCTAATCATTTGCCGGACTTGTTTTGGCAATCTCGATTCTGAAGGCAATGCGGTGCCGAACTTATTGGGATGGCCGGCAACAAGGCCGGGCATGACGGCTAAGCCGTAGGATGGGCACCGCGTCGTAAGAACCAAGCCGCGTGGGAAAAATCGTTCGAGCGCGGTGCCCACGCGGTCGCGCAGGTGCGGACGATTTGCCCACCCTACAGCGCCTATTTTCCACTAAGCTCCGCCCCAGGCGGGGGCAATCGATGACAAGCGCAGAGGAACCGAAGCGCCGCGAAGTCAAAATTCGCGTCCATGACGGCGTCGAGATCGCGGTTGCGCTTTACATGCCTGAAGGCGACGGGCCGTTTCCGGTCGTGCTTGGGGCGGCGCCTTATCGCTATGACAACAATTCGCTGCTGGCATCGCCGCAATTTCTGTGGCGCGAGACCGGGCCGATCGGGCTCTATGTCGCGCGCGGCTATGTCTATGCCCATATGGACGCGCGCGGCTGCGGCAAGTCGGGCGGTGAATTCCGTTTTCTCGACCGCAACGAGCAGAAGGATCTGTACGACGTCGTCGAATGGCTTGGCCGCCAGTCGTGGTCGAGCGGCAAGGTCGGCGGCATCGGGCAGTCTTATTTCTGCATGCTGCAATGGTGGATGGCGATCCAGCGGCCGCCGTCGCTCGCCTGCATCGCCGCGTTCGACGGGCTCAACGATCCCTATCGCGCCTCGGTCTATCAGGGCGGCATGCTCGGCGATTTTTTCGGCAGCTATTGGTGGAACCAGAACCGCATCATCAATCGCCATCCGTCGAACGGCGAGTTCTCGCGCGAGCAGCCGTGCGATCTGAATTTGCTGCTGCAGCAGCATCCGACCTATGACGAGTTCTGGCGCGAGCGCTGTGCCGCCGAACATCTGCATCAGATCGAAGTGCCGCTTTATTCGGTCGGGGTCTGGGGCAAGGTCGATCTGCACACCCGCGGCAATATCGACGGCTATCGCCACGCCAGCGGGCCGAAGAAACTGAAAATGATCGGCCCGGTGAATGCGTTCGTCGCCAACCGCGAGTTCAACAGCCCCGAACTGCACGAAAAGCTGTTGCTGCCGTTCTACGACCATTATCTCAAGGGGTTGAAAACCGATTATCTCGATCGGCCCGGGGTCGAATATTTCGTGCGCGGCGCCGATGCCGTGCGCACTGCGCTTGTATGGCCGCCCGACGGCGTGCGTTATGTCGATTGGCATCTCAGCGCCGAGAAATCCGGCACCGTGACGTCGCTCAACGACGGCGGACTTACGCGCGCGAAAGCGGCAGATGGGCAAAAGACTTCCGAACAGCAAACCTCGTACACTTATCCCAATCCGGGCTGGATGATTGGCGTCGTCGGCTTCGGCCCCAACAATCAGCCGGATCCGGTGCGCCGCGTGCTGACCTTTACCACCGCGCCGCTCGAGCAGGACTTGGAAATTGCGGGCCCGATCAAGCTTGTGCTCTATGCCTCATCGACCCGCGACGACATCGATTTTTTTGTAAAACTGTCGGAGCAGATGCCGCAACCGGCCGAGGAGCGCGGCAAGGGGATCAATCCGGCGTCGTTCTGGATCACCAAAGGGTGGCTGCGCGCCTCGCACCGCGCGCTCGATGCGAAAAAATCGATCGAGATGGAGCCCTATCACAGCCATGCCGATCCGACGCCGATCGAGCCTGGAAAAATCTATCGCTTCGACATCAGCGTCGAGCCGATGGCACATCGCTTCAAAAAGGGCAGCCGCGTTCGGCTGGAGATCGTCAACGGCGATTCTGTCGTCACCGATGTGCTGTGGTCGCATTATTACGCGCCGAACAAGATCGGGACCGACACGATCCATCACTCGGCGGAACACCCCTCAACACTTACCTTGCCGGTGATGGAGGGGGCGTAAGCGGGGCTACAAGGCTCAAAGCTTCTCGGCGAGAAAGCGCAGCAGCCGCGGCGCCAGAAAAGCGCAATAGCTGCCCGGCTCTTCGATCGGATCGTTCATCCAGTAGTGCGGCGCGCCGTGGACGATGCAGGGGCGCACGAAGAAGTTGGCTTGTTTGAGCGCGAGCTGGAATGGATCGGTCTGCACTTCGCGATCGACTAAGTCGTCCTCGGTGCCGGTGACGAGGAGGACGCCGATGCCGTTATTGGCGAAAGTGGCGTAGCTGATCGGCGAGGCGTCGAAATAGAGTTGCCGGTTTTCCATCGGCGGCACGCCGATGAATTTCTGGATGTTGTTGTCGCGGCCACCTTGCAGCTGATAGTTCGTCCACATCGCCGTGACGTCATAGATGCCGTAGACGCCGACCAGCGCTTTGACCGAGGCGTCGAGCGAAGCGAACGGGTCGCTCGAATAGCCGCCGGTGAATTTCTTGCCGCTCAGCGCCGCGAGCGAAGCGATGTTGGCGCCGGCGGACGCGCCGAGAAGCCCGATGCGCGCCGGATCGACGCCGAAGGCCGAAGCCTTGCCGCGGAGGAATTGCACGCCGGCGAGCACGTCCTGCACGGCTTCCGGAAAGGTCTTGGTCTTGGCCGCAAGCCGGTAGGAGATGGAGAAAACCGCAATGCCGCGCGCGGCGAGATAAGGGCCCCAATATTGGAAGGCGTTGCGCGCGCCTTGGACCCAGCCGCCGCCATGCACGGCGACCAGTGCCGGCACGGCCTTCGGGTTGTTCGGCAGGTAAAGGTCGCCTGCAAGTTCGACGCCGTCATGATTGGCATAGGCGATGCCGTTCTGAATGGTCATTGCGGCGCCGATCATTTGGGCGTCAGTCATTGCATAGCTCCGTTCTTCCAGTGCGATGGCAAAATACGTGTCACGTGGTAGAACACCAAACTGGTCTTGAGAAGGCCGCTACAGTATGACCCGGTATCGGGAAAGATCATTGCGCGAACAACGCGCAAGGAAAATTGGGAGGCGGAATGTCGCTTGCAGCAGAGTGTGCGCCGGACGCGCTGGTGGTCGAGGGCGCGCGGATCGAGCTGATCGAACGCGGCAATGGTGAGCGCGGCAAGAGCCAGCCGCTGCTTTTCCTTCACGCCGAGAATGGCGTCGAACCGTCGCTGCCGGCCATCGGCGAAATGGCCAAGAGCGCGCATGTGCTGGCGCCGACCCATCCGGGTTTCGGCCACTCGGAATTGCCCAAAGGCATGCGTTCGGTCGACGATCTGTCCTATTTCTATCTCGATCTCTTCGACCAGCTCGATCTGCGCGACGTCATCGTGGTCGGCGTCGCGTTCGGCGCCTGGATTGCGGCCGAGATCGCGGTGAAATCGACCGCGCGCATCTCGCGCCTGGTCATGGCCAATGCGGTCGGAGTGAAAGTCGGCGACCGCGAGACGCGGGATATCGCCGACATTTTCGCGGTCACCGATCCGGAATATCTCGAGATGGTCTATTGCGACCCGAATGTCGGTCGGCGCGATTATAAGACGCTGCCCGATGCCGAGGTGCTCGCCGCGGCGCGGGCCCGGGAGGCAACGGCACGTTTCGCCTGGAATCCGTATTTCTACAATCCGCGGCTCAAGAGCCGGCTGCACCGCGTCCGCATCCCGACATTATTCTTGTGGGGCACGCATGACCGGATGCTCAGCGAAGCCTATGGCCGCGCCTATTGCGCGATGATCCCGGGCGCGCGTTTCGAAACCATCGAGCGCGCCGGGCATTTCCCGCAGGAGGAGCAGCCGAAAATGTTTGCCGAAAAGGTCTTTGCGTTTGCCGGCAAAGCGCAGGAGTGCGTGGCATGAGGGTCTATCAGTTCAGCGAACAGGCCTATTATCCGGCCTGGAACGATCATAGCGGCTCGCTCCGCGTCATCTTCCCGAACCGCAAATGCGACCCCCGCGTCGCCGCCGATCTGTTTCATCGTTACTACGACGAGTATCAGGCGGCCGACGAACTCGGCCTCGACATCATGCTCAATGAGCATCATCAGACCGCGACCTGCATGTCGTCGACAGTCGCGGTCGGGCTCGCGGTCCTGGCGCGCGCCACCAAGCGGGCGCGGCTTCTGGTGCTCGGCTATCCAATCGGGCATCGGCCCGATCCGCTGCGTGCCGCCGAAGAGCTCTCGACCATCGACGTGATCTCGCGCGGCCGTCTCGATATGGGATTTATCAAAGGCATCCCCTACGAGATCGCGGCGTCCAATCAGAATCCGGTTTTTCTGATGGATCGGTTCTGGGAGGCGCATGATTTCATTATCAAGGCGATGACCACGCATGATGAGACGTTCAACTGGGAGGGCGAATATTTTCATTATCGCCAGGTCAATATCTGGCCGCGGGTCTGGCAGGAGCCGCATCCGCCGGTATGGTCGACGACCGGCAGCAGCACCCAGGCGCGCGTCCTTGGCGAGCGCGGTTATGTGATGGCGACGCTCGGCACCGGTTTCGGCTCGCGCAAGCTCTACGACGCGTATCGCAAGAGCTATCTCGGCAAACACGGCAAGGCGCCGGGCGCCGACCGTTTCGCTTATCTGGGCCTGGTCGCTGTCGCCAACGATCGCGAAGAGGCGCGCAAGCGCGGCGAACTGATCGCCGGCTATCTGCGCACAAGCCCGATCGTGCATCTGCCGTTCCGCAATCCGCCGGGCTACCTGCCGCCCGAGGACAATGCCCGCGTGCTACGCGGCGAAAGCCCGCCCCGGACGTATACAAAAGGCGGCCGCGTCATCTCGATGCAAACCGCCCCGATCGACGATCTGATCGATGCCGGCGTCTTGTTCTGCGGCACGCCGGACGACGTCTACGAACAGCTCACGGCCTTCTGCGACCATTGCGGCGGCATGGGCAATCTTCTGATGATGGGCCAGGCCGGCTTCCTCACCCACGAGCAGACCATCGACAATCTGTCGTTGTTTTCCCGGGAAGTTCTGCCGCGGCTGAAGGCCTATCGGCAGCCTGATGCGGAAGCCGTGGCTGCGGCAGTGGCCGCATAGGAAGCGCTGCGTCGGTCAAGTTCGGCCACAGTTTACGTAAGCCATTGCTACTGCTTACGAATAAATCATTATGTTCAAAAATTGGGAAAAATATTGATTCTGGCACGAGCCTCGTTCAATTATCTTTCCGCGCGCAGATGACGAGTGAGCCGGATGATGGGTTATGAATGTCCGGATCGGCGACGCGCAAATTCCGCGCCGGCAAACCGTCGCGCCGATCGGGTACGGTAGTCATGTCATGATCACGCGTATCACCATCCGCAAGCCGGACGACTGGCATCTGCACGTTCGCGACGGCGAGATGCTCAAGGCGGTGATGCCGTTCACCGCGAAGAATTTCGGCCGCGCCATTTTGATGCCGAACCTGGTACCGCCGGTGCGCACGACGGCCGATGGTAGGGCCTATCGCGAGCGGGTGATGGCCGCGGTGCCGCAAGGCTCGAAGTTCAAGCCGCTGATCACCTGCTATCTCACTGATGACACCGATCCCGACGATGTCGAGCGCGGCTTTCGCGACGGCCTGTTCACCGGCGTCAAACTATATCCGGCGCATGCGACGACCAATTCGGCGTTCGGCGTGACCGATTACGCCAAGGTCATGCGCGTTCTTGAACGCATGGAAAAGATCGGGATGCCGTTTCTGATGCACGGCGAATATGTCGCACCGGACGTCGATATTTTCGACCGCGAGAAAGTGTTCATCGACCGGCTGTTGTCGCAATGGATCAAGCAATTTCCCGGCCTGCGCATGATCCTCGAACATCTGTCGTCGAAAGAGGGCGTCGATTTCGTGACGAGCGCCGCGCCGCAAGTCGGCGGCACGATCACGCCCTATCACATGATGCTGACGCGCAACGATTGGCTCGGCCACGGGCTCAAGCCCTACATGTATGTGATGCCGGTGATCAAAACCGAACGCGATCGCCTGGCGCTGCGTAAGGCCGCGACCTCGGGCGAGGCCTGTTATTTCCTGGGTACCGATTCGGCGCCGCATCCTTATGCGAAGAAAGTCTCAGTGAGCGGCATTCCCGGCATGTTCAACGCGCCGGTCGCGATCGAAACCTATGTGCAGATTTTCGAGGAAGAGGGCGCGCTCGACAAGCTCGAGGCCTTCGCTTCGCTCAATGGCCCGAAACACTATCGCATGCCGCCCAACGACGAGACGATTACGCTGGAAAGAACCTCATGGACCGCGCCCGAAGAAGTAAAAGTCGCGGGTCCCGACGAGCGCGCCTTGATCTATCGTGGGGGTGAGACCATCAGTTGGAAGGTGGTCAACTAGATTGCGGAGACGACGATGACGGGCTTTCCCAGCAAAGAGGTGATGGCCGAACTGACGGCGAAGATGCTGCTCGAGGTCGATGCCGTCCGCTTCATGACCGACAAGCCCTTCATCTACACGTCGGGCTGGGCAAGCCCGGTTTACACCGATTGCCGCCGGTTGATCTCGTTTCCGCGCGTGCGGCAGACGCTGATCGATTTCGGCGCGGCGACGATCATGCGCGACGCCGGCTTCGAACAATTCGACGGCGTCGCCGGCGGCGAAACCGCAGGCATTCCGTTCGCCGCCTGGATGGCTGATCGCCTGATGCTGCCGATGCAATATGTGCGCAAGAAGCCGAAGGGCTTTGGCCGCAATGCGCAGATCGAAGGTCATTTCAAGACCGGCGACCGCATTCTTCTGGTCGAGGACATGACCACGGACGGCCGCAGCAAGGTCAATTTCTGCCAAGCGCTGCGCGAGGCGGGCGCGGTGGTCGAGCATGTCTTTGTGTTTTTCTTCTACGACATCTTTCCCGAGGGCAAAAAGATTCTCGGCGATCTCGGCGTTACGCTGCATTCGCTTGCCACCTGGTGGGACGTGTTGGTGGTCGCCAAGAAGAGCGGCAAGTTCGACAAGGACAGCCTCAAGGAAGTGGAAAGCTTCATGAAGGACCCGGCGGGCTGGTCGAAAGCGCATGGCGGCGCCGCGCAAGCGGCGGAGTAACGGTCGCAAGATTGGACATGAAAGACTTGAGCGGGAGCTGAAAATGGATGTGAAAGTAGATCGCCCGCTCAATGAATTGTCGGCGACCGCGATCGCCAAGAAAATCGCGGCAGGCGAATCGACCTGCGAGGCGGTGGTGCGCGACTGCGTCGCGCGGATCGCCGCGCGCGATAGCGTCGTCAAAGCCTGGGCGAATTTCGATGCCGAACACGCGCTCGCCCAAGCACGCGCGCTCGATCGCTCGCCGCATCGCGGTCCGCTGCACGGCGTGCCGATCGGCCTCAAGGACACGATCGATACGTTCGATATGCCGACCGAGATGGGGTCGCCGATTTTTCGCGGCCATCGACCGCGCGCCGACGCGTCCTGCGTCGCGCTGTTGCGCCGCGCCGGCGCTGTGATCCTCGGCAAGACGGCGACCTGCGAATTCGCCGGCAGCGCGCCGCCGGAAACCACCAACCCGCACAATTTCGCGCATACGCCGGGCGGCTCGTCGAGCGGCTCGGCGGCGGCGGTCGCCGATCACATGGTGCCAGCGGCGCTCGGCACGCAGACCGGCGGTTCGGTGCTGCGGCCGTCGTCGTTTTGCGGAATATTCGGCTACAAGCCGACCTACAACATGTTCAACAAAGAGGGCGTCTGGCCGGCGGCGGATTCGATCGATACGGTTGGCTGGCTTGCCGGCGCGCTCGACGACATCGACCTCCTCACCGCGGTGCTGCGTATGCAAGAACCGCGGGCGCCGCAGGCGCTCGGCGGCGCGCCGCGGATCGGCGTCTGGCGCACCGATTTGTGGGACACCGCGCAGGACGAAGCGAAAGCCGCGGTCGAAGATGCCGCCGCGCGACTTGGCAAAGCCGGCGCCAAAGTGCGTGACGCCGATATGCCAGGTGCCTTCTTGGGACTGCACGTCATCGCGCGCTCATCGATCGGCTTTTATGAGCGCGCGGCGTGCATGGCGTATTTCTGGGATCATCAGCGCGAACAACTCTCGCCGCAGATGCAACGCTATATCGAGAACGGCCATAACATTCCGCGCACGGATTATATCGCTGGCCTGCGGCGGCTCGACGAATGCCGAGCGCTCTTGGCTGCCATATTCGAGGATTTCGACGTGCTCTTGGTGCCATGCGTGCCGGGCGAGGCGCCGCAAGGCCTCGCCGCGACCGGCGATCCCAGCATGCAGGCGATATGGACGGCGCTGCACACGCCGTCGATGACACTGCCGACCCATCGCGGGCCCAATAATCTGCCGGTCGGCATCCAATTGGTCGGGCAGCGCTACGACGACGACCGATTGCTCGCCTGCGCGCACTGGATTTGGCAGAAGATCGGCGCGCTGGACATGGTTGGCGTGCGCGGGGCGCGCTGAAGGGTGGAAGGTCCAGGTATCATTCTTGCATTGGTGTGGCTGTGCCGTGGAGTGACCGATCAGCGAGGCATGGATGCGTCCTACCTTCATTATTCGTAAAACCTCAAGCGTGTTCGCCGCGCTTGTTCTTCTTGCCGGCGTTGCCGCCGCGGATAGCGTTGAGGATTTCTACAAGGGCCTCAACGTTACTCTGATCATCGGTTACAGCGCCGGCGGCGGCTACGATGTCTATGCGCGGTTGCTATCGCGCTATTTCGGCAAGCATATTCCCGGCAACCCGACGATCGTGCCGCAGCAAATGGAGGGCGCCGGCAGCTTGCGCTCGGCCAACTATATTTTCTCCGCCGCGCCCAAGACCGGTTCGGTGCTGGGCACGTTTTCGCGCAGCATGGGGATTTCGCCGCTGCTCGAAAAAGCGAGCTTCGACAGCCGCAAATTCACCTGGCTCGGCAGCATCACCGACGACAACACGGTCTGCCTCACCTGGAACACTTCGCCGATCAAGACCTGGGCCGATTTCATCATCAAGCCGTCCAAGTTCGGCGGCGAGGGCCCGGGCGCCGATCCGGACATCTGGGCGGAGGTTTACAAGCATGTTTTCGGCGCCCAGGATCAGCTCGTCACCGGCTATCCGGGTACCAACGATATCGTGCTGGCGATGCAGCGCGGCGAAGTTGACGGGCTTTGCGGCATCTCCTGGAGCACGATCAACGCGGCACATCCGGACTGGATGCCCAATCATCTGGTCAACATCCTGGTTCAGGCGGCGATCAGCAAGACCGACGAGATTCCTGGCGTACCGCGCGCGACCGATCTCGCCACCGATCCCGAACAGCTGCAAATTCTCAAAGTTCTGATGGCGAGCCAGGGCATGGCGCGGCCGTTCGTCGCGCCGCCCGACATTCCGGCGGACCGCAAAGCGGCGCTGATCGCGGCGTTCGATGCGACGATGACGGATGCCGACTTTCTCGCCGAGGCGCACCGGCTGGCCTTTGATGTGCGGCCGGTGACCGGGGCGACCATCGACAAGCTTCTGGCCGATGCTTACGCGACGCCGAAGGACGTTCTCGCCAGGACCATCAAGGCGATCGCCAACGAATGATTGGCGCATAAACGTTTTGACGCGCTTTTCCCGCCGGGCCAAACTGTGACAACGAGCATAAGCCGACAGATGGAGAACCGACATGACGAGCCTTAAATCCGGCAGGGGCTTCCTGCTCTGGTCGGCGTTATCGTTCGCCGCGCTTTTGTTCTCTTCACTGTTGGTCTCCCCGACCATGCCGGCGCGGGCTGACGATTTTCCATCGCGGCCGATCCATCTGATCATCCCCTATGGGCCAGGCGGCATCGTCGATTTCACCGGCCGCGAACTGGCGCAAAAACTGAGCGACATTATCGGGCAGCCGGTCGTCGCCGATAACCGGCCGGGCGCGGGCGGCATCGTCGGGATTGATTATGTCGCCCACTCCGACCCCGACGGCTACAACGTCGTGCTGATGGATCCGGCGATCGTCATCAATCCGACGCTGCAGAAATCGCTGCCCTACGATATTTTCAAGGATCTGGTGACGGTGTCGCGCGTCAGTTCGTCGCCTGAAGTCTTGGTGGTCGCTCCGCAGCTTGGCGTAAGGACCTATGCCGAGCTTGTCGCCTACGGCAAAGCCAATCCCGGCAAGCTTAATTACGCTTCGGCGGGCGTCGGCACCGCGCCGCATCTGGCCGCCGCCTTGTGGACTTTGGGGACCGGCATCCAAGCCGTGCACGTCCCCTATAAAGGGATCGGCGGCTCGTTCACCGATATGATGAGCAACAAAGTGCAAATGGCGTTTTCCAGTATTCCGGGCGCGCTCCCGTTCACCACCGACAATCGCGTTCTTGCCTTGGCGACGACGGGCCCGAAGCGCTCCGCGGTCTATCCGGATTTGCCGACCGTGGCTGAGTCCGGCTTGCCCGGATATGACGTCGACGTGTGGCTGACGCTCTATGGCAGAGCCGGCATGCCCGTGGATGTGCTCGCCAAATTGAACAGCTCGGTCAAAAAGGCGCTGCAAGATCCCAGACTGGTTGCGGCCTTCGCCAAGTTCGGTCTGACGCCGGTGCCGACCAGCTTGCCAGACAGCGCCGCATTCACCAAAGCGGAATATGTAAAGTGGAAGAAGGTTATCGAAGACGGCCACATCACGCTCGACTGAATTTACGACGGCAAACCCGCGATGACCAGCACACGATGACGAGCCCACGATGACGAACCCTCGATGACGAACCCTTGGCCGACGGAATTGCGCCTGCACAAGGATCGCAAGGCTCTGACGGTCGCTTTCGAGAGCGGCGAGAGCTTTGATCTTGCCGCCGAATATTTGCGCGTGCGCAGCCCGAGCGCCGAAGTTCAAGGCCATTCGCCGAGCGAGCGGCGCACCGTCTCCGGCAAGCAAAATGTGCAGATCCTGGAACTGTTGCCGGTCGGCAATTACGCGGTGCGGCTGGTTTTCGACGACATGCACTCGACTGGAATTTTCAGCTGGGACTATCTTTTTGAGCTCGGCAGCAATCGGGAAAAATATTGGCGCGAATATCTCGGCGAGCTCAAAGGCAAACACCTGTCGCGCGAATCGGCTGTGTAGAGCATGATCCGGATCAAGTCCGAGGGCAGGCTTTTTCGGGATTATGCTTTAACGGCACCTTGCCCTATCAACGATCGGTCAACTTCGGTCCGGCATGATAACAGCAGTGTCGGGGCGGGGCGTTGATGGGGTACCTACCGACATCAGAACGGCCTTGGCCCGTCTCCCTCGGGGCCGAGGCCGTTCGCATTTTCGGCGCCGGGTTTTCCGGGCCTCCTTTTTCTTCGTCACATCAATGTCTTGAGAAGCAAGCCGGATGCTGAACCGCGCCGCGCATTTAAGCCAATCGCGATCGATAGCCGGCCGCGTGTTGTCCTCGCGCTCAGACAGCCTGTGCCGCTATCGCCGAAGTTAACGAGCGGGCTTCGCGTCGCCATTTGCAAGTATGGTTGACGGAGCGTTCCGGCGCGCTTTTGCGACACTCCGGCGAGAAGCCCGTTTTGGGCATGATCGCGGGCGGCGCGACATGCCCGCGAAAGGCTCTTTCCTAAGCCTTGAAAATGCTAGGGTGGGTCGAGCAGCCGACAACAAAGCTGCAGTCTCAGGGAGGATAGTGATGAAGTTGCGTACCATGACAGTTCTTGCGCTCGCGGCAGGTTTGCTTGCCGGAGGCGCGGCGTTTGCCCAGCAAGCTGCGGCGCCGGTGGCGCCACCGGATTTGAATGCCATCCCCGACAAGATGCCGTTCAATATTCCGTTCGGCACGCCGATTTCGGCCGACCGGGCACAGTCGGTCCTTGCGGCAGCCACGGCCGAAGCGACCAAGCGCGGCTGGCCGGAGGATTTCGCTGTGGTCGATACCAACGGCGATCTGGTCGCCTTTGTGCGCATGGACGGCGCGCAGCTTGCCTCGGTTGCGATCGCCCAGCACAAGGCGCGCACCGCGGCGAGATATCGGCGCCCGACGCGGGCTTTTGAGGACGCGGTGCAAAAATTCGGCCTCAACTACATCTTGACGCTCGACGACGTCATCGCCTCGCGTGGCGGCATTCCCTTGGTCGAGGGCGGCAAGATCATCGGCGCGGTGGGTTGCTCCGGCGGCACCGGGTCGCAGGACGAGGCCCTGTGCATGGCCGCGGCTGGCACGATCAACAAGACCCAATAAGGCTTCGCCGCGGTTTTGCGGCACTGCAATGGTTCAGAGGGCGGCAGCAATGCCGCCCTCTTTACGTCAAAGAATCGGATATGAAGGCTCACAGACGAATCTGAAAACGGAATGAACCTGAATTTTGGCCTGGGCAATGGGAACTGATCCGTGGCATCGCTATCTGCAGTGTCTGCTCGCCGGCTCTCTGCTGGCCGGCGCCGCGTTTCACGTTCAATCCGCCTCGGGTCAAAGCGATCAAACAATCGCAGCGCCGGGAAATCCTGCGGCGGCGATGGAGCAATATCGCCGCGCGCTCGATGCCTATAACGCGGCGCATGACAGATACACGGCCGTGGCGGACGCTTACTGGTCGTCGATTTCCGCGAAACGGAAATCGCGCAACGCAAAGCGCGCCGCCGGCGAAGCGCTGTCGATCGACGACTATGTGCTCGATCAGCCGCCGGTTTATACCGGGCCACCGAAACCGCGCAATCCGCTGAAACCCGAAACGCCGGAGCATCGTGCCGCCGTGCCGGTCGTTGCGGATTTCGTTGCGGCGGCGCAGCAGCAATTCAATTTCGTGCCGCGGATGCCGCAAAGCGACATCGAGTTCAAACGGGTCTATGCCCAGGTGGCTCAGGCTGCCGGATTGACCAAGGACCAGGTGGTGCGCATCTACAGTTTCGAAGCCACCGGCAACGGCAGCTATGACGTCGAGGCGGGCCTTGAATACAACAAACACGCCCGCGCGATCACGACGGCGCTCGGCTACAATCAGCTGCTCGCGACCAACTCCGTCGAAATCGTTGCCGAAAAAGGGCCGCAATTCATCGAGGAATTTCACGCCGAAGCCCGTGGGCTCGCGGACGGTCAGCGACAGGCGCTGGAAAACAAGATCGAAGTCTTGCGCAAGATGGTCGCCTTCGCGCGCAGCGTTTCGGATGACTGGAATCAGCATGAGATTCTCGCCAATACGGAAAAGGGTCTCGGCGTCCACGCGCTCAATCTCGACATCGATGTCGGCCCGCTGCTGCAAACGCAAAAGCTACTGGACTCCGTCGTGTTCGCGCGGCGCAAGGGAGTGACGAGGACGCTCACCGCTGCCGAACTCGAAATGATGAATCTGACCGGCGACGGCAACGGCTTCGATATGGTGACGATGCCACCGGAATGGCGCGCCCAGGTGCCGACGTCCAACTTTTTCCGTCCGAGCGGATATTTCGACAATCCGGTTGCGCAGCACAATAATGTCGTCGCCAAACTGATCGCGGCGACCGATGCGCGCATGGACGAAGAGACCAAGAAGCAAGGCGCCAAGGATTTGGCGGCGGTGCTGCATTGATTGGCGGGTTTTGTGCGAAGCGGCGGCGCCGAACTGGCGGTGGATATTTTGTCGACTGAATTGCGCCGTTGCGATGCCGCAATAGGCGGCTACGATCATGACTCTTAGGCGTACCTTATTACCTTACGGTTCTTCTTGAGCTGGGCATGAAGCGCCGCGAATTCTTGAAAATTCTGTCGGGTGCAATTTGGCCGGCGATTTGGCCCGTCGCCGGTCGCGCTCAATATCCGGGCCCGCCCTACGGCGCGTCGCCATATCCAACGTCGCCGTATCAAGCTCCGCCTTATCAGCCGCAGCCAAATCAGGCCGTTCCGACGGCGGCAATTCAAACCGCGGCCGCGCCCGACGACAAATCGGTAGGCCAAGTTGCGACGCTCAGCGGCCGCGCCACGGTGACGCGAGCCAATGTCGGCGCCGTCGCGTTGAAGGTCGCCGACCACATATTCGACAACGACGCGCTGCAAACCGATTTGAACTCGGCGCTCGGCATTACTTTCGATGACGAGACCACATTCAGTCTGTCGGCGAATACGCGGATCGTCGTCGACAAGTTCGTCTATGAGGAAGGCGCCAGCGGCAATGCCGCCTCGTTTAATGTGGCGACCGGCACGGCTGCTTTCGTCGCTAGCCTTGTCGCTAAGACCGGCGACATGAAGATATCCACGGACAATGCGACGCTTGGTATTCGCGGCACCACGGGCGTCGTCGAAGTGCCGGCGACCGGCGGCGCCAACGCGCCGACGATCAAGCTTTATCCGGATACGGATGGGCATGTCGGACGGATCGAGGTGTTCGACCGGCAGGGCGGCCACCTCGGCGCGCTGACGCAAGGTGCCAGCGCATTTGCGATCCGGCCGGGCGCCAACGGCCGCATCAGCGCCGTGCCCTACCAGATTCCGCCGCAAGAAGCGGCGCGCGACCGCGGCGTGCTGCAACGGCTCAACACGACGCACGCGATCGGCCGGCAGATTGCAATTCAACGCCGGCAAACGCGCGCGCTCAATCGGCAGCGGCAGAACAACTTACGTCCGGGTAACCAACAGAATCGCGGGCAGAATCGCGGTCCTGGCGGCGGCCAGCGGCCGTTCAACCGCCCACAGCGCGCGCCGGCGCTGCCGCGCGGTAACGGCCGCAAGCGATGATCGCCGGTGGCACGCAGGCTGGCCGACGGCCGCTATCGGGTCGGCACGCATTTCAAACAGGTCGTGCGCAAGCAGGATCGATCTCATGGTGCCGGCCGGCGATCACATGGAAATCCGCGAGTCGAGCCGCGGCCACAGTCCCTTCCTGGTCAACCGCGATCAGATCGGACACCCGGTGTCTTGGCTGGTATCCGCCGTCGGACGCGCCTATCTCGCGTTCTGCCCGGAAAAGGAGCTGCAGCAGGTTATCGGCATTTTGCGTAAATCCAGTCTCTGCGACGACCGCGTGGCGCGCGATCCGAAACGGCTGGAGGACATCCTTTCGGAGGTTCGCCTGAAAGGCTACGGAACGCGCGACCCGTCACATACCGGCGGTCCTCACGGCGGACCGAATGTCGTCGACGGTCTCGCCGCAATTGCGGTGCCGCTGATGAAAGGCCGCCGCGTCTACGGCGCGATCAACCTGCTATGGATCAAGACGGCATTTCCGGTCGACGAGTTCGCCTGCGTTCATCTGCCCGCCTTGAAGACCGCCGCGAATGAAATCGTCGAATCCATGTTGCAGGAACAGCGGCGGCGGCGCACCCTTTGACGCACGGGACGCCCAGCCGCCGAGTTGTCTAGCCCGCGGCTGCGTGAAGAGGGGAAACCCATGCGTGCTTACCAATTGGCGAAAGGCGGCGCCGGCATCGATGCGCTCACTCAGGTCGAGCGCCCCGAGCCGAAGCCTGCGCATCGCCAGGTCCTGGTCAAGGTCAAAGCCTGCTCGCTCAACTATCGCGACCTCGCCATTGCGCGCGGCACTTACCGCATGCCGGTGCGCGAGAACATCGTCCCGCTGTCCGACGGCGCCGGCGAAGTGATCGAGATCGGTGCCGGCGTCACCCGCGTCAAGGCGGGCGACCACGTTGCCGGCAATTTCTTTCAGCGCTGGTCCGGCGGCGAGCCCTCAGCCGACGCGCATAAGAGCGCGCTCGGCGGCGGCATCGACGGCATGTTGTCGGAATACGTCGTGCTGGAAGAAGACGGCGTCGTGAAGATTCCGGCGCATCTGTCGCTAGAGGAGGGGGCGACCCTTCCGTGTGCGGCTGTGACCGTATGGCACGCCATGATGGAACACGCCAAGCTCAAAGCCGGCGATACGATTTTACTGCAAGGCACCGGCGGGGTATCGATCTTCGGTTTGCAATTCGCCAAGGCGATGGGTATCCGCGCCATTATTACCTCGTCGAGCGAGGAAAAATTGAAGCGCGCCAAGGCGCTCGGCGCCGCGTTCGGCATCAATTACAAGACGACGCCGGATTGGGACAAGGCGGCCATGGAATTCACCGGCGGCGCCGGCGTCGATCACGTCGTCGAAGTCGGCGGCGCGGCGACCCTGACGCGCTCGTTCGGCGCGCTCCGCGTCGGCGGCAAAGTCACCATGATCGGCGGCTTAAGCGGCGGCGCGACCGAGCTCAATCCGGGGCTGATCTTCTCGCGCCGCGCCAATGTTCAGGGCATCTCCGTCGGCTCGACGCGGATGTTCGAGGCGATGAACCGCGCCATTGCAGGCAACGCCATCAAGCCGGTGATCGATAAGGTGTTTCCGTTTGCGGAGGCCAAGGCGGCCTATCACCACATGGCTTCGGGCGCGCATTTCGGCAAGATCGTCATTGCGGTAGGGTGATGGTTTGGCCGTCACGCCGCCGAGTGTGCAGTGTCCGCCGCACCCGCCTCCTCGCCCGCGTCGATCTGGAATATGTCGACTTGCGCGCTCATGGCCGCTGCCTGGCTCTCCAGCGTCTTCGCGGTGCCGGCGCTCTGACCCACCAGCGCCGCGTTCTGTTGTGTGATCTGGTCCATCTGCGCGAGTGATTTGTTGATCTCTTCGATGCCGCTCGATTGCTCGGCACTGGCGGACGCGATCTCGGAGACGATCCCGGCCACTTCCTTGATCGACTGAACAATCTCGGTCAGCGCCGTGCCGGCTTTGTTGACGAGGTCGGCGCCTTCCCGCACTTGGCTATTGCTGGCGGTGATCAGGTCGGAAATATCCTTGGCGGCCTGCGATGAGCGCTGCGCCAGGCTGCGCACCTCGGATGCCACCACCGCAAAGCCACGACCGGCGTCGCCGGCGCGCGCCGCCTCCACTGCCGCGTTGAGTGCAAGGAGGTTGGTCTGCCGCGCGATCTCGTCGATCAGGCCGATGATGTCGGAAATTTTTCCCGACGATGCCTTGATCCGCGCCATGGCCTCGACCGTGCGCACGACCACCTGGCCGCTGCGGTCGGCGAGCTCGCAGGCGCTGCCCGCCGACCGGCTGGCGTGCTGGGCGTTCGCGGCATTCTTTTTCGCAGTCGCGGAGATTTCCTCCATGGCCGTCGAGGTTTCCTGCAGGCTCGCCGTCTGTTGTTCGGTGCGCTGCGACAGATCGCCGGTGCTGCCCGAAATTTCTCCCGAGCGTCCGTGATTCCCCGCGTCGCGGCAACGATCGAACCGATGGTTTCGCGCAAATGTTCGACGGCGGCATTGAAGTCGTCGCGGATCTGCCGGGTGGATTGGGTAAAGCCCTCGTCGAGACGGACCGTGAGATCGCCGTCGGACAGTTTGGCCAGCCCGCGGGCCAGTGCTTCGACAACGCCGGTCTGCTGCGCGGCGTTCTTCGCACGCTCGTCCTCTATATCGCGCTGGGTCTCGCGCTGCGACGCTTCGAAACGGCGCTGCGCGTCGCGGGCTTCCTGGCGGTGTTCCGCCGCTTCCAGCTCCGCGATCTCCTTGGCTTTGGCGGCTTTGCCGAGTTCGAGCAAAGCGTCGCGCATCTGTCCGATCTCGTCGGCGGAGCGCGTCGCGGCAGACCGCGCGCCCTTTACGGTGACGGCGAGACGAGGCGTGCCGACAAACAAGATTCCGATCACCTCGCCCTTGGACAGGATCGGCTCATAGATTGCGAAATGCGGCAGGTCGAAAATCTTGGCCTCGCCGCGATAGGTCTTGCCGTGCTTGAGCACACGGTCATGGACCGGCCCGGCCGCGAGCTTCGAGCCGATGACGCGCGATCCGTCCGCCGCGCGCACATTTGTGGTGACGCGCTGATCGCCTGAGAACACCGTCACCAGCATGCTTTCGCGCGCGGCGATGCCGTCGACCAGCGCGAGGTCGTTGTTGACGGCTTGACCGCCAAACATGAGCATGTCGCCTTCGCGCCGCGGCTCGCCGCGGCCGTAAAGCGTCTGGCGCAGCCCATCGAGCAGATTATCGAGAGTCGCGAGCGTTCTGGCGTCGAGCTCCTGTTGCGTCGTCGTCTCCGCCATGGCGACGAGCTCGCGCTTGATCGCGCCGATGGGCGCGAACAGGCGCAGGCGCGGCACGATGCCGAAGCGCGGTATGAATTTGCGCAGCCGCGAAACGAAATTGCGTAGCCGCGGCTTGGCAGACGCTGCCGCGGCTATTTCGCCGGTTGACAGGTTTTCGCCCATCGGAGGATGGGCGACGGCGGGATCGGTCATAACGCGACTATGGCTCCGCTTGAAAATTCACCGCGGCCAAGACGGCAGCCCTGATGGCTGCGCTGGCCGCCAAACGGCATTGCATGGCTTTGCAGACGGCGTTTCGACCGGGAAACGGTCCGAGCTTCCAAAGACGGAATGGTCCAGGCCGGCTCGCGGCGGCCGTCGGGCACCATTACTTCCGAAGTACGGTACCGCGGCATGGCAGGCGCTCCGTCGGGCCTGATTGAGAAAACTAGAAGACCCCAAGATCGTTAACAGGCGGTAACCACGTATGCGGCGGCCGAACCTAAATCTTGAAATTGAAGGCAAAAGGCGCCCGGCGGGACATCCTGCCGCAGGAAATTCCAAGACCGCGGCGGGGCATTGGCGGAAGGCGAGGAGCTGACGCTTACGCCTTCTTCGACCGCTTGACTGTTCCTCTGTTGCGAAGAACCGATTGCAAGACCACGGCCTGGTTCACCTTCGGATCGCGCGCCCCGTAGAGCAGCGTCACCAAGGCGCCTTTGCCGAGTTTGCGCAGATCGGCAACCGCGGAATTGCCCGCCAGTTCTTTTTCGTAACGCTTGCTAAATTCGGCAAATCGATCCGGCTTGTGCCCAAACCACAGGCGTAACTTCGGGCTTGGTGCGACGTCTTTCATCCAGCGATCGAGACGGGCGCTCGATTTCTTCACTCCGCGCGGCCAGAGGCGATCGACGAGCACGCGGATGCCGTCCGATGGTTCGGCGGGCTCATAAACGCGTTTAATTTGGAAGGTCATATCGGCACCTGCCTCTACGTTTGAAGTCTCTCGTTCCCCCTTTGGGCTGCCGCCCCGTGAGCGCGGCCAGTCCCGCAAAATCCATGGACGAGCGTAGAAATGGCAAGGATAATATCCTTCGGGTTCAAAAAGAGAACGTCAAAAAGGAAACGCTATGGCCAAGCAGAGGATCAGCTACGTCGCGCTCGACAAAATGGATGCCAGGATGCGCGCCGAGATGGAGCGCTGCCAGCGCGAAGGCACGCCGCGGCCGGAAAGCTCGGCGATCCGGGCGCACGTGCCGGCCTGTTTCTGGTTCTTCGCCGAGTCCTGGCACAACATTTTCCGCACCGGCGTTCTCAACCACGCGATCAAGGAACTGTGCCGGCTTTATGTGTCACGCTCCGTCACTTGCGAATATTGCGGCAATCAGCGCTCGGTTAAAGCGACGACGAGCGGCGCGCTGATCGAGGACCACGTCCTCGACCTCCTGAACTTCGAGAAATCGACGCGCTACGACGAGCGGCAGAAGGCGGCGCTGGCCTATGCCGAGGCCATCGTGTGGCATCTCAACACCGACGACGCGTTCTGGGACCGCATGCGCCGCCAGTTCTCCGAGCCGGAACTGGTCGAGCTCGGCTGCATGATCGGGCTGACGCTCGGCCAGCAGAGCTGGCTGCGGCTCCTTAATATCGAGCATCACGAAGTGATGGCCGGGACTTCGGCGTCCATGGCGCCTGGCTACGAAGATGCTAAGAGTCTCGATGCGACGAAATCGCAGGCGGACTATTGGGCAAAATCGAACGACCAATCGGAACCCGTCGCGTAGGGATTCAATATCAATGTCGGTAAGTGAAGAAAAGCTGCGCGGGCAGCTGGTGGACTGCACGCGCATGATGGTCATGGCGGAGCTGCTGGATTATAGCGGCCACGTCAGCGCGCGCCTGCCGAGCACCGATCGCTTTCTCATTCCGGCGCGTGACTCAAGCCGCGCCGGCATTAAGGCCGACGATATCCTGATCGTCGATCTCAATGGCAAAGTTCTCGAAGGCGAGGGGCCTTGCCCGGCGGAGACGCAAATTCACGCCGGCGTCTATCGGGCGCGGGACGACGTCCAGGTCGTCGGCCATGGACACCCGCCGATGTCGACTTTGTTTACGATGGTCGATCGCCCGATGGTCGCCGTGCGCAATTACGGCTATCGTTTCATCGGCACGCCGGTTCATCCGGACCCGACCCATATCCGCACCGCAGCGCAAGGCGACGCCGTGGCCCGCACGCTCGGCAAATGCAGTTGCTGTCTGCTGCGCGGCCATGGCAGCGTCGTTGCCGCCAACAGCGTCGCCGAGGTTTTCCTCGACAGCCTGGAAATGGAGGAGAACGCCCGCAGCACCGTTTACGCCGCGAGCCTCGGAACGATCAAGCCGATCACGCCGCAGGAAGCCGAACTCCTCAAGGCAAGCTTCGCCAAGAACGACTTCCGCGCCGGTAAGGTTTGGGATCACTATAAAGAGAAAGCCAAGATCGCCGGCCTGCTTTAGGCCGCGTCTTACCTCGTCAGTCTTGGCTTTCGCCGATCGATTGACAAAGATCAAAGCCGAGCAGTGAAGTTGCGGTAACTTGTACTGTGTCGGAGTTTTTGTCCGTGCTCATTGCATTATTCGCCGACATTCACGCTAACAAACAGGCCTTCACGGCGTGTCTTGCGCAAAGCCGAGATCTTGGCGCGGCGCGAATTGTTCTCCTCGGCGACTATGTCGGCTACGGCGCCGATCCGGAATGGACCGTCACGACCGTCATGGATCTTGTCGCGCGCGGCGCGATGGCGGTGCGCGGCAACCACGACAACGCGATCGGCGATCCAAGCGAGGACCTCAATATCAACGGCCAAATCGTCATAGAGTGGACGCGCGGCGAGCTTGGGCTTTTGGAGCGGCAATTTCTCAAAGAATTGCCGCTGACGTTGAGTGAAGACGACCGCCTCTACGTTCATTCCGACGCGAGCGAGCCGGAAAGCTGGCGATATGTCACCAATATCGATGATGCGGCGCGAAGCTTAGATGCGGCGTCGGCCCGAGTTACCTTTTGCGGCCACACCCACCAGCCGAAAATCTACACCAAGGGGTCAAGCGGCATTACTACCGCTTTCACGCCGATCGCCGACGTCGCGGTTCCACTGCTGCCAGGCCGAGGATGGCTTGCGGTGATCGGCTCCGTTGGTCAGCCGCGCGACGGCAATCCGGCTGCTTGCTATGCGCTCTTTGATACCGAAAGGCAGGAATTGACGTACCGTCGCGTGCCATATGACGTGGACGCGGCCGCAGCCAAGATCCGCGGCAAGGGCTTACCCGATTGGCTTGCCGAGCGATTGTTTATCGGGAACTGACCGATGGTCAAACCGTCGCTTGAACTGGGTTCGGTTATCGATGGTTTCCGCATCGAGGAATGCCTGCATCGCGGCGGCATGGCGACGATTTGGCGGGTGTCACGGCCGGAGGAGACGCTGCCACTCGTTATGAAGGTGCCGAAAATCGCCGAAGGCGAAGACCCGGCGGCGATCGTCAGCTTTGAGATGGAGCAGATGATCTTGCCGCGCTTGTCCGGCGTCCATGTGCCGAAATTTGTCGCGGTCGGCGATTTTGCGGTTCGGCCCTATATCGTCATCGAGCGTATCGGCGGCAACTCTCTTGTCCGCCGGCTCGCGGAACTGCCGCTGCCGTACCCAGACGTTGCCGAAATCGGGGTAAAAATCGCTTGTGCGCTCGACGATCTGCACCGGCAGCACGTGATTCACCTCGACGTCAAGCCAAGCAACATCATGTTTCGGCCGACCGGCGAAGCCGTTCTTCTCGACTTTGGGCTTTCGCATCACGCTCAGCTGCCCGATCTGATGAAGGAAGAATTCCGCGTGCCCTTCGGCACGGCGCCCTACATGTCGCCCGAACAATTGCTCGGCGTGCGCAACGATCCAAGAAGCGATCTGTTTGCACTGGGCGTTCTGCTGTATTTTTTCTCGACCGGGCTGCGTCCGTTTGGCGAAAGCGAGACCATGTATGGGATGCGCCGCCGGCTGTGGCGCGATCCGGTGCCGCCGCGGCAAATGCGGCCGGACTATCCGCCTTGGCTGCAGGAGATCGTGCTGCGCTGCCTCGAGATCGAGCCAGCCTGGCGCTATCCCACGGCGGCGCAACTGGCATTTGAATTGAGCCATCCCGATCAAGTCAAACTGACGCACCGATCCGAGCGATTGAAGCGGGACCCGCTGCGCACGGTGCTGCGACGGCGTTTCAACAAGGAGTTCACGAGATCGGTCGCGACGCCGGCGGTGCCGACATACAACGCCTCGGCGCCGATCGTTGCGGTCGCGGTCGATCTGGCGGAAGAGCAGGCCAAGCTGAACGATGCGCTGCGCATGGTCGCGGCCCGGATTCTCGCGACGCTTCCCTCGGCAAGGCTTGCTTGCCTCAACGTGATCAAGCTCGGGCGGGTGACAATCGATTTCACGCTGGACGAAGCCGGTCACAACAAGCAGATCGATCGCCTTGTCGCGCTCAAGCACTGGGCGGAGCCATTAAAGCTTGAAGAGCAAAGGCTGACCGCTCACGTGCTCGAAGCCGTCGATCCGGCGAACGCCATCCTCGAATTCGCCCGCGCCAACCGGATCGATCACATCTTGATCGGCGCCAGGCAAAACTCTCTGCTGCGCAATATTCTTGGCAGCATCTCCGCCAAAGTGGCGGCGGAAGCGCGGTGTACGGTAACAATCGTTCGACCTGCGCAAACCGGTGGCGCAAGCGCGCTGACAACCGGGGAGGAGACGACTTTACTCGCGGAGTAGGAACGCGACCAGGGCAATTGCCGCGGCGAATGTCCGCTTCTGACAGCCGCAAGTCGGCGAGTGCTCAGGTTTCGCCGCCGTATTTCGCGCCGAGGTCGCGTTGAATCATCATGCGGATGTATGGATCGGGATCGTTACCAAGATAGTCGTTCCCATTGTAGACGGGGCCGCAGCGAAACAGGTTCCCGCCACGGCACGGCACCGTTGCGGACGACGCGACCGGCTTCGGTTTTTTGTTCTTGTTCGCGGCGTCGGCGCTCGACGTCAGCATGATACCGAGGCTGAGGGCGCAAACCAGAAGCTTCAAGGGATACATGGCCATCTTCCTTCAGGGTCATATCCGCTTCGCTTGGTCGAATGCGATCATCGCAGCATAAGATGGACGGCGACT
Source organism: Xanthobacteraceae bacterium (assembly GCA_035642635.1). Lineage (GTDB taxonomy): Bacteria > Pseudomonadota > Alphaproteobacteria > Rhizobiales > Xanthobacteraceae > BOG-931. The sequence goes on along the minus strand of DASQRX010000014.1, from coordinate 8,868 downwards.
GTTGAACTTCAAATGGATGTGAATGCCTCGAAGATTCGTTGCTTCTTGAACTTTGGCACAAGTCCTTTGTTATTCTTATGTCACTCAAAATACATGTCTTCTCGTCCGATGTTGTGCGGCAGATCAAGGGCCAATGATCTCTGTCGCTATATTGTGACTTGGTCAGCGCGGGAGTCTCTACCCAATGCAGTTCCGGCCCGAACGCAGTGTCATAAGGCCGACATCAAGCTTGACCCCGAGCGCGTAATCCCTGTTAAAGTGGTGAAATAGCGATCCGTGGCCGCAGCCTGGGAGGGGCGACGCCGCGGACGCTCCGGGGGAAACGGGGAACGGTGTGCGCGCGCTTCTTGGGCTGAGCGGCGTTATCGACGCGATCAACACGAAAATCGGCCGCTGGGTTTCCTGGCTGATCCTGCTCGCCGTGGTGGTTTCCGCCGGCAATGCCACCGTCCGCAAGGTCTTTGACGTTTCCTCCAATTCCTGGCTCGAATTGCAATGGATATTGTTCAGCGCGGTGTTTCTGTTGTGCGCACCGTGGACGCTTCTCGAGAACGAGCATATCCGCATCGACATCGTGAACAATCTTATGCCGAACCGGTTGCGCAACGCGATCGAGATCGTCGGTCACTGCTTTTTCCTGTTGCCGCTCACCATCATCATGATCACGACCGGCATTCCGTTCTTTTTGGGCTCGTTCGAGATCAATGAGCAATCCGGCAATGCCGGCGGATTGCCGCAATGGCCGGCAAAGTCGCTGATCATGATCGGGTTTGCGCTGTTGTTTGCGCAGGGCATTTCCGAACTGATCAAGCGTATCGCCGTCATGCGCGGCCTTATTGCCGATCCGCACGCGACGCAGGTCCACGCGCTGGAGGCCGAAGTCGAGCATATCGTCGAGGCGATCGAGAAACACTGAGTGCCATTGGGGTCCTGAGGGGGAATGGAAGCGTTTCTCATTCACAACTTGGCGCCGATCATGTTCGGCTCGCTAGTGGTCGTGCTGCTGCTCGGCTATCCGGCGGCATTCTCGCTCGGCTTCGTCGGATTGTTCTTCGCGCTTGTCGGCATCGCGTTCGGCCAGTTTCAACCCGATTTTTTGCAGGCGCTGCCCGAGCGCATCTACGGCGTGATGAACAACGACACGCTGTTGGCGATTCCGTTCTTCACGTTCATGGGCTTGGTGCTGGAGCGGTCCGGCATGGCCGAGGACTTGCTCGACACGATCGGTCAATTGTTCGGTACGGTCCGCGGCGGCTTGTCTTACGCCGTGATCTTTGTCGGCGCATTGCTTGCGGCCACGACCGGCGTCGTCGCCGCCTCGGTCATTTCCATGGGGCTGATATCGCTGCCGATCATGTTGCGCTACGGCTACGACCGGCGCGTCGCCGCCGGCGTCATCGCCGCGTCAGGCACTTTGGCGCAGATCATTCCGCCGTCGCTCGTCCTCATCGTGATGGCCGATCAGCTCGGTAAATCGGTCGGCGACATGTATGAGGGCGCGTTCGTTCCAGGCATCGCACTGGCGGGGCTCTACGCGGTCTACACCGCAATCGTCTCGGTCCTGTTTCCGAAGGCGACGCCTGGCCTGCCGGCGGATGCCGTCGGCTTCCGCGAGGACGATCAAAGCCGCGGCCTGTGGTCGCTCCTTGTGCTGGCGATCGTCAGCGGCGTCTTCGGCTGGCTCATGATGCGCAAATCCGAGAGCCACGGCGCCGATTACGTGGTGCTGACGATGTTTTTCGGCATCATATTCGCGTTCGGCGTCGCGGTGGTGAACTGGCTCGTCGACAAGCTCACCGGGGTCCGCTTTCTGTCGCGGATGGCGCAACAGACCACCTTCGTAATGGTGCCGCCGCTGTTCCTGATTTTCCTCGTTCTCGGCACCATTTTCATCGGCGTCGCCACGCCGACCGAAGGCGGTGCCATGGGCGCCAGCGGCGCGCTGATCCTCGGCGCGCTCAAGCGGCGCTTGACCTGGGACTTGGTCCGCCAGGCCACCGAATCGACCGCAAAACTGGCGTCCTTCGTCATCTTCATCCTGATCGGGGCGCGGGTATTCTCGCTGACATTTTACGGCGTCAGCGGCCACGTCTGGGTCGAAGGTCTGCTGACGTCGCTGCCCGGCGGTCAGATCGGTTTTCTGCTCTTCGTCAACGCCTTCGTATTTGTGCTGGCGTTCTTTCTCGACTTCTTCGAACTGGCTTTCATCGTCATCCCGCTGCTCGGGCCGGCGGCGGATCATCTGGGCATCGATCTGATCTGGTTCGGCGTCATTCTCGGCGTCAACATGCAGACCTCGTTCATGCATCCGCCATTCGGCTTTGCGCTGTTCTATCTGCGCTCGGTGGCGCCGCGCGACACCTTCATCGATCGCGTCACCGGCAAGGCGACGGCAGGCGTCACCACCGGCCAGATCTATTGGGGCGCGGTGCCGTTCGTTGTAATCCAGCTGCTCATGGTGATCCTGGTGATCCTGTTTCCGGCCATGGTGACGCACTACAAGAGCGGCGCATCGCTGATCGATCCGAACAAGGTGCAGATCGAAATACCTCAGCTCGACCTGCCGCCGCTCGATCTCAGTCAGCCGCCGAGTATCAAATAGCAATCGCGGCTCACGGTGTGCTTGCAGGACGACCGAAAAGCGCGAATATTGACGCCGGGGAAACGTCGCGTGGGCTGCCTGTTGCGAGTCCTCGACCAATTCGTTGAAGCTGTCTTGGCCGCCGCCCAATGGCTGGCGCTGCCAATTGTGACTTTGCTGTTCCTGCAATGGCCGCTGCGCACAATTGTCGGCCTCTATTCGCGGGAAGCGAACGATCTTGGGCAGTGGCTGTTCGCCCTCTATATCGCAGCCAGCATTACCGCAGCGACGCGCGCGAAAACTCACCTGGCCGCCGACACAATATCGCGGAATTATTCGGACGCGGCGCGCCAGTGGCTGGCGCGCGCCGGCGCGCTGTTCGGCCTCATTCCGTGGTCGATCATCGTCCTGGTCACGAGCTGGAATATCGTGCGTAATTCGATGCTATTGCTCGAGCGTTTCCCCGATACCGGCAACCCCGGCTATTTCATCATCAAGATCGCGCTGTTGCTGTTGGCATTGCTGATCTTGATCGAGGGCGTGATCGGGCTGTGCCGGCCGGTCCAAGCGCCGCGTCCATAATGGCCGGAGCGATGCCTTGGCTGGGTTTGGGCCTGTTGGCGCTGGTCGGCCTTGGCGTCGTCTTCACCGGCATTCCTGCGGCCGTGGTATTGCTGGCGATCGCCTGTCTCGGCGCCGCAATCGGGGCTTTGAGCGGCGACGTGCCGGTTCAGCTGCTCGGCGTCTTGCCCGAACGTCTGATCAATCTGCTCGAGAACGATCTGCTTCAGGCCATTCCGCTCTATGTGCTGATGGGCGCGCTCATCAACCGTTTGCCGCTCGCCGACGCGCTCTATCGCTGCTGCCTCGCCGTTCTGCCGGGGCGGGCGGCTCCGGCCGTCTCGGGATTTGTGCTCGGCGCCTTGCTCGGGCCGATGAACGGTTCCGTCGGCGCCAGCGTGCTCGCTCTATCGCGCGTCGCCGAACCGCGGCTTGCCGCCTCGGGCATTGCGCTTCCCGACCGTGCCGCCATCATCACCGTGGCGAGCACGCTTGGCGTCGTCGTGCCGCCGTCGCTGGTGCTGATCCTGCTCGGCGACGCGATGTTGAACGCGCACACGATTGCGGTGACCACGACCGGCCGCGAAGACCGCGTGATCAACACGCAGGATGTCTTTCATGGTGCGCTGGCGCCCGCCGGCCTCTATCTCGCCGCCTGTCTTGTTCTCGGCTGGTGGTTCAATCGCCGGGCCAAGCCGGGCGAGAGCGCCGAGCCGAGCACCGCGCCGCGCCCAACCAAGCAGCAAGCGGTGTTAGCGAGCGTGACCGTGCTGGCGATATTGATCCTGCTCGGCGGCGTCGCCGCTGGATATTTTTATGCCGTCGAGGCGGCGGCGATGGGCGGCTTCACCCTTCTGGTCGCCGGCCTGCTCAGCCGGCGATTGCCGTTGCCTATTCTCAACGAAGTCTTGCGCGACGTGCTGACGCTCACCGGTGCGCTATTTTTTCTCCTCGTTGCCGCGACCACGTTGACGCTGGTGCTGCGCATCCTCGGTACCGATCAACTCGTCGCCGGCTGGATTGCCGCCATTCCGGGCAGCGCCATGACCGCGACCCTCATCGTGCTTGCCGCAATCGGGCTCAGCGCGCTGGTGCTTGACGCGTTCGAGATCATCTTTGTCGTTGTGCCGATCGTCATTCCGCCGCTCCTCATCCGGGTGGCGGACGCGCGCTGGGTCGCCGTTCTGGTGCTGCTCGCCTTGCAGGCAAGTTTTCTCAATCCCTTGATCGGCTACGCGGTGATGATGACGCGCACCGTTCTGCGGCAGGCGATACCGTTTCCAGCGCTGCTGCGGGCGCTATTGCCGTATTTGTTCGCTCAGGCCGCTCTGCTGCTTGCCGTGCTGCTGATGCCGCAGCTGACCCATATCGGCGAAGGCGCCGCCGATAGCAGCCGCAAGTCGCCGGCGATTTCCAACCGGGAACTGGAAAAGCGCTTCGATCAAATGCTGCAGCCGGCGGAGCCGCCGCCGCTCAATTTGGCGCCCGGGAGGTAACGGTCACCGTGACGATGCGTCGGGCGCCGGCGAGCGGCCGGCCCCGGTTGTCGCCGGCAGGATTTTGCTTCACCCCTTCGCGCGCGTGCGGATCATGAAGGTTTCGAAGGAATATTCGGCGACCTGCCACCAAAGATTCTCGTCGTTGCGGAACGCGTTGATCGATTCCAGCACCTTTTTGTAGTTGGGGTTCTTGGCCGACTCTTCGGCGTTCACTTCGTTCGAGGCCGCCAGGCAAGCTTCCATGATGGCCTGGGTGAACGGCCGCAATTGCACGCCGTTTGCGACCAGGCGCTTCAACGCCTGCGGATTGCGGGCATCGTAGCGGGCTTGCTCTTCGACATTGGCGTAACCGGCCGCCGCCTGCACGATCGCCTTGTAATTGTTCGGCAGCTCGTTCCATTTCGCCAAATTGACCAGGAGGTGGTTGGTCGTGCCGCCCTCCCACCAGCCCGGGTAATAATAGTACTTGGCTACTTTGTAGAAGCCGAGCTTCTCGTCGTCATAGGGGCCGACCCATTCGGCGGCGTCAATCGTGCCCTTTTCCAGCGCCGGATAGATGTCGCCGCCGGCGATTTGCTGCGGCACCGCGCCGAGCTTGGCGAGGGTCTTCCCGGCCCAACCGCCGATGCGCATTTTCAACCCCTTGAGGTCGTCGACAGACGTCAGTTCCTTGCGGAACCAGCCGCCCATCTGCGTCCCGGTATTCCCCATCAGGAAGGTTTTGGTGTTGAAGGTGGCGGCGAATTCGTCGCAAAGCTTTTGGCCGTCGCCGTCGTAGAACCACGCGTTCTGCTGGCGCGAATTCAAGCCGAACGGGAACGCGCAGAACAGCGCCCAGGTCGGGTCCTTGCCGATATAGTAATATTGCGCGCTGTGACCCATCTCGACCGTGCCGTTCTGCACGGCGTCGAGCGCTTGCAGCGCCGGCACGATCTCGCCGCCGGCGAAGACCTGGATTTGGAATTTGCCGTCGGTCGCGTCGGAGACAAATTTCGAGAAGGTCAGGCAGGCGCCGAACAGCGTATCGAGCGACTTCGGCCAGCTCGCGGTCAGGCGCCATTTCAGTTCCGGCATGGATTGCGCGATGGCGGGCTTGGCGATCGCGGCCCCCGCAAGTCCCACGCCTGCAGTCTTCAAGAATTGACGACGTTTCATGGTGTATTCCTCCCCTCTTATGGTCGGGCCGGGATGACGGTCGCGATAAGCTTAAAGCCGTCGTCGGACAGAACCTTCCGGCCACCTTAGTGGGCTCATGACCATGCGGGAAGCGCATTTGCCGGGGTGAAGCGACGCAGGGCCCCGTGCGCGGGTGGCGGACACGAGACCATGGAGTCTTTGGACAATGGAGTCTGTGGACCATGGAGTCTTTGGCGCCGCCGCAGACGGTGGGCGGGCGGTCAGGGCCCCTTTTCCAGTAGGCCCAGCCGCGCTCCCAGCCATCGCGTCGTCGGCGCCTGGATCAAGATTGTCATCAGAATGGCGATGAAGGTCACCGACGTGATCATCTGCGCGCCAGGCGCGTTTACCCCGAGCAGGATGCCGGCGAGCGCCGCGGGAATAACGCCGGTTTCCCGGGTCCAGCACATGAACAGCATTTCATTGAGACTCCAGCGCGCCCGTCGATCCGGTAACGCGCATAAGAACACCGTCACCGGCCGCGCCACCAGCATGAAGATGGCAACCACGGCGATCCCGCCCAAGAGGTAGCGATTCATGAGCGCGAAATCGACTTGGCCGCCGAGCAGAATGAAAATGAACAAGCGCATGATGAACGCGGTGGTTTCCACATATTGATCGAGTTTCTGCGCTTCTCCCTCGGCCATTTTGAAACCGAACGCTTCCTTGTTGCCGAGCATGATGCCGAACACGAACACCGCCATGAATCCGCTCGACTGCAGGCCGTCGGCGGCAAAATAAGCGCCGATCACCGCCATGATCGACACCACCGGCGCATATTCCATGAAGAACGCCCACCGTTCATGCGCGATCAGCAATGCGGCCAGATAGCCGAGCGCGGCGCCGGCGACGATGCCGACGGCGGCTTCCTTGAGCAAATCGACCAACGACCACGTCAATGAGAGATCGCCGGTTCCCATCGCCACCGTCAGCACTCCGAAGGTGACGATCGCCCCGGTCGCGTCATTGAAGGCGGACTCGCTCATCACCATTTGCGCGACGCGGTCGCGAATGTGGACTTGCCGGAAAATCGGAACCAAGGTCGCCGGATCCGTCGACGCCAGCGCCGAGCCCAGCAGCGCCGCCACGATCCACGGCACGCCGAGAACGAAATGCGCGGCCGCGGTGGTGATCGCCGCGGTAATCACGACGCCAGCGGTGGCGATCACGACGATCGTAATCCAAACCTGCTTCATCACATTGAATCGAAGCGACGCGCCGCCGTCGAACAGGATGTAGCTCGCACCGAACAAGAGCAGAATTTGGTAGAGCGCCGAATCGGCCTTGATGTCGATAAGGCCCAAAGCCTGCGGGCCGATCACCATCCCGGCCAAAAGGAATGCGGCAACGTCGGGAATTTTCGCCTTCTGCGCCAACAGTCCGGTGATCGTGCCGACGCCAAGAATAAGTCCGCCCGACATCAGCGTGTGCTTGGCAATTTCGACTGAAGCCGAGGGTTCCAACGACCTCCTCCAAAATCGGCCGCAACGGCGCGACGGCCCCGCAACAGCTAAAGCAAGACACCCATAAACCCGCTACGGCAAATCCGACAGTCACACGGCACGCCGCGTTTTGGGCGATCACTCCGGCTTGATGCCCGCGAACGTCACGACCTTCGCCCATTTCTCGGTTTCCGCGCCGATGAACTTGCCGAAATCGTCGGGCGAGCTGGCAAACACCTCGGCACCCAAATCGACGAGCCGCGCCTTGTCGGCGGGATCGGCGAGGATCGCATTAATCTCGCGGTTGAGCTTGTCGAGTATTTCGGCGGGCGTATTCTTCGGCGCGGCGATCCCAAACCACGCGGTCGCCTCATAGCCCGGCACGAATTCACCGATGCTCGGGATGTCCGGCAGCACCTCTTGACGCTTCGCGGTGGTGACCGCGAGCGCCCGCAGCTTGCCGGCCCTGATGAAATCGAGCGACGACGGCAGCGGATTGAAAGTTGCCTGCACCTGTCCGCTCAGCAGATCGGGAAATTGGCTTCCCCGATAGGGGACGTGAACCAGATTGACGCCGGTCATCATGTTGAACAGCTCGCCGGCGACGTGATTCACACTGCCGATGCCCGGCGAAGACATATTGATCTTGCCCGGATTGGCCTTGGCATAGGCAATGAACTCCGGGACTGTCTGGGCCGGAACCGATGGATTGACCATCAACACGGCGGCAACGCGAAGAACGCTTGCGACCGGTTGGATGTCACGGATGAAGTTGAAATTGAGATTGCCGTAGACGGTCGCATTGATGGCGTTGGTCTGCGTGACCCAGAGCAGCGCGTAGCCGTCAGGCAGCGCCTGCACCACCGATTCAGCGGCGATGTTGGTGCCCGCACCAGGCCTGTTCTCCACGACAAATTGCTGGCCGAGCCGTTCCGAAAGCCATTGCCCCATCAGGCGCGCGACGATGTCGGACGACGTACCGGGGGGAAAGCCGACGGTGATGTGCACCGGCCGCGTCGGATAAGATTGCGCCCAGGCGACGCGCGGAACGGCCAAAAGCGCCGCGGCGCCCGCCGCCAGGTGGAGAATAATCCTGCGTGGAAGTTTCACCGCGATCCTCCCCGAGCTTGCGCTCATTCGCCTGGTGCAAATGCGCCCACGAACAAATGTTGCTTTGTTTTTCGAATTTCTCGCCCGCCGGGGGCACAGTCGCTGCCTTTAAATGCACGGAACGCCGGCGTGTCCCGATGGCAGCTCCGCGATGAGGCTACACGAATTCCATGCGCGTTTGCAGGGGTGGGATGTTGCCTCGTCGGCCGGAGCCGCGAAGCGGCGAAGGCTGGTGGGCGCTGTGGGGATTGAACCTACGACCTCTCCCGTGTGAAGGAAATGGCCGGTCTAATAAATTCAACGACTTGCGTGGTGTCGGCACCGCTTTCCACGGGTTCTCCATCGCGAACTTGACGTCGCTGTTAGGGCAATTGATGTCCGCTTTCGGGGGGCAAAGCGAACATGGCCCGAGAGGCTCGCGATGTCTGCAAATGACACAAAGCGGACATTGGCCATCGAACAAATTGTCAATGGCTTACGAAACGCCCTGTCGCGGGCG
>DASQRX010000013.1:0-2865 GCA_035642635.1 Xanthobacteraceae bacterium | reverse complement strand
ACCGCATCTTCAAATCCTTCGACGATATCGTCGATCACTGCTGCTACGCCTGGAACACCCTCATCGACCAGCCATGGAAGATCATGTCCATCGCACTGCGCGATTGGGCTTCAATCAGTCAGTCATTTTGAGGATTGGTATTAGCTATTCGAGGGGGGTGGATCGGTATTTCAACAGAAACTGGTGCAGTGAATTCGCGGTCCTTATGAACGCTCGCACCCGCTGAACCTGTGGGCGTTAGCGGATTAGAGGCGACCGCCGCTCTTGGCACAATCGCGGACCTGCCCTCAGAAGGACTCCGCGGATGCGCGAAACAAAACTATTAAGTTTTAGCTTGAAAATTCAAAAGTGTGCCGGACAGTCGCGCTTGGCTTTATAAGCTGCCCGCAAGCCATCTCCGAGGCCGAGTCAATACGCGCTAAGCAGATCGATCTTGGCGTTGGCAAGAATAAGGCGTTTGGCAAGAATGGCGGCGAGATTGCGCGCAATGCGTTCGGCGATATCCGGATGCTCGCGGCGAAAGCAATCGAATTCCTCGATCGGCAATTCCAGGCAGAGGACGTTGTTATCGGCCCAGACGTCGGCGGTGCGTTCTTCGCCGAGCAGCGTCATCTCGCCGAATTCCATGCCCTCGTCGAGGCTCGCCAGGCGAACACCGCTCGGCAGTTTGACACTCACCATCCCGCTCTGCAGGAAGAACAGCGACGACGACGTTTCGCCTGCGGCAACGATGCGCTGCCCAGCTTTGTAGGTCCGCGCCGTGCCGAGCTTGGTCAGATCGGCGATTTCCTGGTCGCTCAAGCCCGCCAACAGCGCCTGCTCTTTGAGGTGAGCGGTATTCGCCGCCGCCGTATAGCCGCCGTAGAGAAAAATGATCTGATCCTCGGCCCACTCGATCGCCTCATCGAGCAGCGCCAGCGTGCGCACTTTGGCGATGTCGGCAACGAGCGGACCGATCGTCGTTCCGATCGCGGATTTCGGCTCGATGCCGGCAAGCAGCGTTGTGGTCGTTGACGAAGCCGTTCGCAGGATATCCGCCAGCAACAGGCCGGCGCCATGCGTCACCGCGGCAACGCGGCGAAAGTCGAGAATCAGGAATTGCGATCTTCGTTCGCCGAGACGCCGCGACACATAGTCGATGGTCGCGAAAGTCAGGGCGCCGACCAATTCGATGATGCGCACGCCGTCATGGTGCTCTTCGAGAATTTGCTGATCGCGCGGCTTGCGGCTCCTTCGCGACGCGATGCCGCCGATATTGTAGTCGGCGATTATCGAGGTGCGCACATCGCCGGAACGGTTGAGCATATGCAGGCCGAAATGGGTCGACAGCGCCTCACAGATTTTCAGGCCGCGCACGCTGTTGCCATGGGCGTCGAGCGGCGGCGAAAAGGTGCCGAGCCCGAGCTGCGCGGGAAGCGCCGCGACGATGCCGCCGCCGACCCCGCTCTTGGCCGGCATGCCGACACGGTAGATCCACTCGCCGGCATAATCGTACATGCCCGAACTGGTCATCACCGAAAGCGTCCGCGCCACGGTGTAAGGCGACATGACCTGGGCGCCGGTGACCGGATTGACGCCGTTATTGGCGAGCGTCGCCGCCATGATGGCCATATCGCGCGCCGTCACGAGCACCGAGCATTGGCGGAAATAGACATCAAGAACCGCGTTCACGTCGCCCTCGACAACGGCGTAATTGCGCAGCAGGTAGGCGATGGCGCGATTGCGATCGCCCGTCTCGCGCTCGGACGCGAACACCTGTTCGTCAACGCCGAGGTCACGGCCGGCGAAACTACTGAGCGCTGAGCGGATGCATTCGAACGCATCGCTGCCCTTGGCCTGATGGATCAGGCCGGAGCAGGCGATGGCACCGGAATTGACCATCGGGTTGAATGGCCGATTGTCAGGGCGAAGCCGGATCGAGTTGAAGGTGTCGCCGCTCGGCTCGACGCCGATCGCGGCTTCAACGCGCTCGGCGCCGAGCAATTCAAGCGCCAGCGCGAAGACGAACGCCTTGGAGATCGATTGGATGGTGAAGGCGATATTGCTGTCGCCGACCTCGTAGACGTGGCCATCGATAGTGGCGAGACTGACGCCGAAATGGTTCGTATCGGCCTTTTTCAGTTCAGGGATATAGTCGGCGACCGCGCCGTCGGTATCTTTGCAAAGCTCCGCGTGACACTGGATTAAAAAGCGGTGCAACGGAGATGCGCCCGCCTCCGACGCCATGCCGCCCCCGGGCAGATTGCTCGAATGCATAAGTTCTCCGATAAAAGCCGTTGTTAGACCGAAGGATGCAATTGAAAGGCTCTCGATCTGCCGTCGCGCCAATATGGCAGTTCCTATAATGCATTAGAAGCGCGCTAGTGCATCTGCGACGATTCGATCAATCGGCTGCGCGAATCCAACCCCCTGTAGCAACACTAAGCTGGAGACGCGTGTAGCACCGCCGGCGGGACGGCGGGATTGTCGGCGTGTCCGCTATTGATGCTGTGGACGGGTGCGCCGGGAGACCGGTGGAAGGTAGACGGTGCAAGTCGGTCACGGTGAAGGCGTAGCGAGCCACAGCGGCCCCGAGTCATGCGCGTGTGGTCGTGAGGCCGCGAGCGAAGCGTTGATAGGGGAGCGTGTAGGCTAGGTATTGAGCGGTCGGCGAATGAGATATCCAGCCTCAGAAAAGCTGGAGATCATTCGGCTCGTCGAGCAATCCCCATCTGCCGGCCCGGCGGGCGCTGGAGCAGATCGGAATCCCGAGATCCACGTTTTATCGATGGTGCGATCTTATCAGAGCGGAGGGCCAGAGGCGCTGGATGATCGCAGCCCTCGGCCTGATCGGGTGTGGAACCGCATCCCCGATGACGTCCGCAC